>JAHWYA010000542.1 GCA_020028115.1 Anaeromyxobacter sp. | reverse complement strand
TGGCGCGTCGCCGCCCACTACCGCACGCACCGGCCGCGCGGCTTCGCCGTCGCCCTGGAGGCCGACCTCGCGCGGCCGGACGGCCCCGCCACGCTCGCGGCCGCGTTCCGGGCGCGCTTCTCGCGGCTCGACCTGCTCGTGAACGGCGCCGCCGCGTTCGACGCGCTCCCGCTCGAGGAGACCGACGCCGCCGCGTTCGACGCGCACATGAACCTGAACGCCCGCGCGCCGCTCCTCCTCGTGAAGGCGCTCCTCCCGCTCCTCCGCCGCTCGCGCGGCTGCGTCGTCAACGTGGCGGACGTGGGCGGCGGGCTCGTGCCGTGGAAGGGCTACGCCGCCTACGCGGCGTCCAAGGCGGCGCTCGTCCGGCTGACCGAGTGCCTCGCGCTCGAGCTCGCGCCCCAGGTCCGGGTGAACGCCGTCGCGCCCGGCACCGTGCTCTGGCCGGAGTCGTATCCTGCGTTCGTTCGCCGCACCCTCGTTGCGCGAATTCCCCTCCGACGGGCCGGCGATCCCTCCGACGTGGCCGCGGCGATCCGATATCTCGCGGACGCCCCGTTCGTCACCGGCGCGGTCCTCCCCGTGGACGGCGGGCGGCACCTCTCCGGAAGGGCCTAGGATTCCGGCAGGTTCCAGCGGCGACGCGTCGCGGGGGACCGCGTTGAAGCCAGGCCCCCTGCCTGTTATGTTCTCTTGCGTTTCGTCAACGCGCGGGGAGCCCCCGCAATGGAGCCAGGAAGACCCATGGACGCCATCACCCAGCAGCAGCCCACCACTCTCGCGGACCTCGGCCACGAGGCGCCGCCGATCGTCCTCACGCCCAAGGCGGTCGAGGTGGTGAAGGACGCCATGCAGCGCGAAGGGCTCGGCGGCTACGGCATCCGCGTCGGCGTCCAGGGCGGCGGCTGCGCCGGCTTCCAGTACTCGATGGACTTCGAGAAGGACGCGAAGGACGGCGACCTCACGTTCGAGCAGGACGGCGTGAAGCTCTACATCGACCCGATGAGCTCGATGTACCTGACGGGCGTCACCGTCGACTACGTCGTCGGCCTGCAGGGCGCCGGGTTCAAGTTCAGCAACCCGAACGCCCGTACGACCTGCGGCTGCGGCTCGTCCTTCTCGACCTGATCCCCCCGGCAGCAGGCCCGGGTGCGAGCGCAGGGGCACGATGAGGCTGCCCCGGAGCCCTCTTATCCCATGGACACGACGCCGACGATGTTCTGCCCGGCGTCGACGTGCAGCACCTCGCCCGTCACGTTCTTCGAGAGGTCGGAGCAGAGGAAGAGCGCGGCGCGCGCGCAGTCCTCCTGCTCGATGTTGCGCCGCAGCGGCGTCCGGTCGGCGTTCTCGCTGAGCATGTCGCGCATGCCCTTGATGCCCGCGGCCGCGAGGGTCTTCACCGGGCCGGCGCTGATGCAGTTCACCCGGATGCCGTCGAGGCCGAGGTCGTCCGCGAGGTAGCGGGTCGAGCACTCGAGGGCGGCCTTCGCGACGCCCATGACGTTGTAGTTCCGGACCACCTTCTCGGCGCCGTAGTAGCTCAGCGAGACGATGCTCCCGCCGGGCGGCATGAGCGGCTTGAACGCGCGGGCGAGCCCGACGAGCGAGTAGGCCGAGACGTCCATCGCGACGCGCCACGCCTCGCGCGTCGTCACCTCGGCGAACCGGCCGGCCAGCGCCTCGCGCGGCGCGTAGCCGATGGAGTGGACGAGGACGTCGACGCGGTCCCACACCTTGCGGACGTCCTCGACGGTCCGGTCGATGTCGTCGTCCTTCGCGACGTCGCAGTCGATGATCGCCTTCGCGCCGAGGCTCTCGGCGAGCGGGCGCACGCGGCGCTCCATCGCCTCGCCGGGGTAGGTGAAGACGAGCTCGGCGCCCTCGCGGTGGAACGCCTCGGCGATCGCCCACGCGATGGAGCGGTCGTTCGCGACCCCCGTCACGACGGCGCGCTTGCCGCGCATCAGGCCGCCGTACGAGGCGCGCACGTCGTCCGCCTCCATCTTCGCGCGCGTGACCTTGACGTCCTTCGGATCGATCGGGCTCATCTCGGTGCTCCTCGAGCGCGGACCGCCTCGAGCGCCTGGCCGAGCTCGTTCCGCGCGTGCATGTCGTTCGCCTGCGTCGCCGCGGCGATCCCATCCTCGTAAGCGCGCGCGGCGTCGGCGTCACGGCCGAGCGCCTCGAGCGTCTGCCCCAGCATCAGGTAGGCCGGCACGTACTCCGGCCTCCGCCGCTGGAGCTCCTGGAACTCGGCCGCGGCCTCGCCGCCGCGCCCCGACGACCGGAGCGCCATCGCGAGCGAGTAGCGAGCAAATGCGTCGTCCGGGTTCTTGGCCACGAACGCGCGGAAGACCTGGAGCCGCTGTTCCGGTGTCACGGGGGGGAAGGTTCTACCCCGAATCGCGGCCTCCCTGCCAGCGCGGACCCCTCGCCGGTGCCGCCTCGCGTTATGTTCCGGTCGTGACGGCCCCTCTCGAAGACTGCACCGGCGTGCTCGTGGCGGGCGGCCGGGCGACGCGGATGGGCGGCGCGGCGAAGGGCCTCCTGCGCGTCGGCGGCGAGCCGATCGCGGCGCGCTCGCTCGCCCTCTTCGGCCGCCTGTTCGGGCGCGCCCTCGTCGTCGCGAACGACCCCGGTCCGTATGCTGCGCTCGGCGCGCCCATCGTGCCCGAC
>JAHWYA010000541.1 GCA_020028115.1 Anaeromyxobacter sp. | reverse complement strand
CAGGACCGGGACGACCCGCTGCACGCGTTCCGCGCGCGCGAGGTGACGCGGCTCTATCGCCTGCGCCCTTGACCGCTACGCCTGCGCCTCCGCGCGCGGCGGCTCGGCGCCGCGGGCGGCGGGGAGCACGATCGGCTCGGAGGGCGTAGCCGTCCACGTGGGCTCGGCCGCCGGCCGCACCGCGAGCGCGGCGGGGCGCGGCGGCGCCTGCTCCATCCGGCGGAGCAGGTCGGGGATGGGCCGGCGCGGGGTGGAGCGCGGCTCGAGCCCGTAGCCGAGGCGGAACATCACCTGAGGCGCGCCCGGGTCGCCGACCGCGTCGGCGAGCCTCCGCCGCAGCGCGGGCGTCTCGACGGGCTGCGCGAAGTAGGAGGCAAAGAGCCCCGCCGCGGTCGCGCGGAGGAGGATCCGCTGGAGCGCCTCGCCCGCCTGGATCCACTCCGCCTTCCCGTCGCGCGGCGTCGACAGGACGAGGAGCGCCCGCGTCCCGAGGGCGCGCCGCCGGTCGCGCTCGGCCTCGGCGCGCGCGGGGTTCTGCAGCCGGACGGCGAGCGGGTGGACGAGCGCGGCGACGTCGCCCATCCCGAGGGCATAGCCCGGCAGCCCGTCGCGCCGCGGGCTGCGGTTCGTCCGAGACCAGCCGGCGAGCTCCGCGCGGAACCGCGACGACGACCAGGCGACGTCGTCGCCCTCGGCGATGAGGTCCGCGACGACGCGTCGCTGGTGGGACTCGACCGGGCGCAGCGTGACGCCCTCCCGCCGCGCCTCGCGGAGCAGCGTCGTGACGAGCCCCTCGGGCGGCTCGCGCCCGTCGAGCGGCAGCCGGTTCGTCCGCCGCCTCGGGATCGCGCGGAACAGCTCCTCGACCTCCGGCGTGGAGGGGCTCCGCTCCTCGAGCCGCACGCGGGCGAGGAGGCCGTCCCTCCGGTGGCCGGGGACGAGCTCGAGCGAGGTGGCGTGCCCGAAGTGCGCCGCGGCGAGCCGAAGGTTCACGAGCACCGCGCCGCAGCTCATGAGGAGCTGACGCCCGTCCGGGTCTGCGACCGGCAGCGTGCGCGACGTGTCGGCGTAGACGCGCACCTCGTCGCCCGCGATCTCGAAGATCCACGGCTGCGTGTTGTGGCGCGACGGGGCGAGCACCGCCCACTGGAGGAAGAACCTGAGCCGCTCCGCGGCTCCGGCCGCCGCGGGGAGCGCCCGCTCCACGGCCTGGCTGCCCACCGCCACCTCGGTCGACATCGTTGACGCTCCGCGTTACGGGTGAATCCGCTGGGGAGGCACTCAACTAGGCCTTGCAGGTCGGCGCCGGGAGTACCCGCAGCGTGAAACCCGAGGGGTCGCGGCAAATCGCCCTCATCGGTGGTATGCGATCCCTCGCCTGAACGAGATCCTGGTCGAGATCGCGATCATCCTCGCGCTCGTGCTCGCGAACGGCGTGTTCGCTGGCGCCGAGATCGCGATCATCTCGCTCCGGAAGACGCGCCTCGCCCAGCTCGTCGAGGAGGGCCGCGGCTCGGCGCGCGCGGTGAAGCGGCTCCGCGACGAGCCCGAGCGCTTCCTCGCGACGGTCCAGATCGGGATCACGATCGTGGGGGCGACGGCGGCGGCGTTCGGCGGCGCGGCCCTCGCGAGGCGGCTCGCGCCGTACCTCGAGCCCGCGCCGCTCGTCGGGGGGCACGCGGAGGCGGTCGCCCTCGCCCTCGTCGTCGCCTTCGTCTCGTTCCTCTCGCTCGTGCTCGGGGAGCTGGTGCCGAAGTCGATCGCGCTCCGCTCCGCAGAGCGGTACGCGCTGCTCGTCGGCCGCGCGCTCCTCGCCCTCTCCACGCTCGCCCGGCCGATCGTGTGGCTGCTCACGGCGGCGTCGAACGTCGTCCTCCGGCCGCTCGGCGACCGCACCACGTTCACCGAGTCGCGGCTCTCGGTCGAGGAGCTCGAGCAGCTCGTCGACGAGGCGGGCCGGCACGGCGCGCTCGACGCGCCCACCGCGGAGATCGCCTCGCGCGCGCTCGCGTTCCGGGACCTCACCGCGGGGGACGTCATGGTGCCGCGGAGCCGGATCGTCGCGCTCCCGCGCGACGCCCCGCCGGAGGAGCTCAAGCGGCTCCTCCTCGAGGAGGGGCGATCGCGGATGCCGGTGTACGACGGGACGCTCGACGAGATCGTGGGCTACGTCGTCGCGAAGGACCTCGCCGCGATGGCGTGGGAGCGCCAGCTCCTCGTCCTCGACGACCTCGTGCGCCCGGTGCACTTCGTGCCCGAGAGCGCGAAGGCGGTGTTCGTGCTCCGCGAGCTGCAGCGGCGGCGGACGCAGCTCGCGGTGGTCGTCGACGAGCACGGCGGCGTCGCGGGGCTCCTCACGCTCGAGGACCTCGTCGAGGAGCTCGTCGGCGAGATCGTCGGCGAGCGGGAGCAGCCGGAGGCGCTGTTCGAGCCCGAGCCCGGCGGGACCGCGCTCGTCCGCGGCGACGCGCCGATCCGCGAGGTGAACCGGGCGCTCGACCTCGACCTGCCGGAGGGCGAGGGCTACACGACCATCGCGGGGCTCTGCATCGCGCTCGCCGGCGCCGTGCCCGACCGCGGCGCGCGCCTGCGCTCGCCGGACGGGACGCAGGTCGAGGTGCTCGAGGCGTCGCCGCGCGTGGTGCGCGCCGTGCGGCTGTGGCCCGCGCCCGCCGCC
>JAHWYA010000540.1 GCA_020028115.1 Anaeromyxobacter sp. | reverse complement strand
CTGCTCCTCGCCCTTCTTCCGGGCGCTCTCCAGCCGCGCGGCGCCGTCGTCCTTCGCCCGGCGCACCTCGTCCGCCCGCTGGTCGGCGAGCGCGCGCTGCCGCTCCACCTCCGCCTCGAGCTCCGCGATCCGCGTCGCGGGGTCGTCCTTGCGCGGCCGCTCGCGCGCGCCCTCCGGCGAGGGGCCGTAGTAGTCCTTCGCGAGCCGCTCGAGCACCGGGAGCGCCCGCGCGCGCACCGCGGGGTCCGGATCGGCGAGGACGCGCCAGAGCGCGAAGGTGAGCCCGTGGTCCGAGCTCCCGACCGCGAGGAGATCGTCGGCGCCGGGGACGTCGAGCGGCACGTCCGGCAGCGGCATGCCGCGGAAGGCGGCGCGGAGCGCGTCCACGACGTGCGACCGCGTGGCGGGGCGCGCGCGGATCTCGTCCGCGATCGCGTCGCAGAGCTCGACGTCGTTCAGCCCCTCGGTCCGGAAGCCCGGGATGGAGACGCCGAGCGCCTTCACGATGCCGCGAGCCTCCTTGGGGAGCAGCCCGACGTAGAGCAGGACCGACAGCGCGTCGCGAGACAGCTCCTCGAGCGGCGCATCGCCCCGGGGGTCGGGGAGCGCGCGCGCCGGCGCGGCGGGGCCGGCCGCCTTGCGGCGGGGCTTCTTCTCCTTCGGGCCGGCCAACGGCCTACCGGGCGGGCCCGGCCTCGCGGATCTCGGCCTGGTAGGCGGTGCCCGGCGGAAGCTTCCAGCGCTCGGGCACCGGCAGCTTGACCTGGAACGTGGCGGGCCGGACCGCGCCGCTCGGGGCGCGGAGGTCCGCGGAGACCTCGAGGACGACCGACGCGGCCTCGCGCGGGAAGAGCTCGACCCACCAGGTCCCGAAGAGCACGCCGGGCGGGAAGTCGTCGACGAAGCGCTCGGGGTCGTTGAGCTTCTGGTAGGGCTCGCCGCCGCCCGTCATCTCGCCGTAGGCCTTGCCGGACGCGTCGAGGAAGTTGAAGGCGATCCGCTTGAACGCGACCGGGACGACGTTCCGCGTGACGTTCTTGTCCCCGGACCGCTCGCGCTCGACGTAGCGCGGCGCGCCCCAGAGCGCGAAGTCGACCCGCAGGCCCGGCCCGGCGCCCGGCGCGGGCCCCGGCTCGACCGCGACGAGGTCGAGCCGCAGCCCCTCCGCGAGCGCGGACGCGACCGGCGCGTACCTCGCCTCGCGCAGGAGCGCGAGCCGGCCCTCGGCGTACGCCTGGAAGTCGGCGAGGGCCTCGCGCTCTTCCTTCTTGAGCTTGCCCTTCTTCTCGTCCTCCGCGGCCTGGACCCCGGTCGGCCGCGCCGGCTCGCCCGGGTGGCGGTTCCGGATCGCGGCGAGCTCGTCGAAGTACCAGCGGGACAGCGCGGCGACCTCCGCCTGCCACTCCGGCAGCCGGTCCGGCGGGATGGACCGGACGGCCTGCGCGCGCTCGGTGAAGTCGCGCTTCAGCCTCGCGCGCGAGAGGCGCGCGTCCGAGGTCTCGGACTGCGACCGGGTGGTCGTGAAGAGCAGGATCGCGGCGAGCACCGCGAGGCCGACCGGCAGCGCGACGACGAGGAGCTTGCGCATCGGATCACTCCGTACCGGCGACGAGGGCCTCGACGCTGCGGAGGCCGGAGCGGTCGACCTCGTAGACGTACGCCCGCGCGCGACGGACCGGCTCGTCGGCGACGCGGGAGGCGGAGCCGGAGCAGAGCACGGGGGTCGGCCCGCGCGCGCCCGGGAGGTCCACCCGGAAGGCGGTGTGGCGGTGGCCGTGGAGGACCGCCGCGATCGGCTGCTCGGCGACGAGCCGGACGACCTGGTCCGCGTCGGCGAGCGGCATGCGCGCCACCTGGACGTCCGAGGGCATCCGCTCGGGCGGCAGCACCACGTGGTGGTGGAAGGCGAGCAGGACCGCGCGCCCCTCCTTCGCGTGCTCGCGGGCGAGCTCGCGAGCCGCGCGGAGCTGCTCCGAGCCGAGGCGCCTGGGGGTCTCGAAGGGCTCCTCGCCGTAGCGGGCGCTGTCGAGCGCGACGAGCACCGCGTCGTCCCCGACCGGCACGACGTGCGGGTAGCTGGGCGCGGCCCGGCGCATCCCGCGGCCGTCCGGCCCGATGGCGCGGAGGAACCGGGCGGTCTCGACCGACTCCTCCGTCCAGACGTCGTGGTTGCCCGGGACGACGGTGAGCTTCTTCGCCTCCGCGAAGGGCCTGAGGAGGTCCGCGGCGCGCTCGAACTCCCGCGGCTCGGCGGAGAAGGTCACGTCGCCGGTGACGACGAGGTGGTCCACCCCGACCTCGCGCAGCGCGTCGAGCAGCCCCTTCGCGAGCCGCGCGGAGTGGCGCTCGCAGTCACGGGCCGTGTAGCCGTTCCGGGGGTACCGCGCCCGGTCGGCGACGTGGAGATCGCTGATGTGGCCGATGCGGACGATCGCGCGCTCCGGGATCCTCGGGTGCGCGGGGATGCTATCGGCCCATTCGCCCGGGTGTCAAACTCCGCGGCGGCGCGCCGCCGCGCGGCCTCACGCCGGCTCGAGCGCCGGCGCGCGCTCGAGGGCGATCCGGACGACCGCGCCGCGCCCCGGCTCCGCCTCCTCCTCGACGCGCCCTCCCTGCGGAGCGACGAGGGCCCTCGCGAGCGACAGCCCGCCCGCCGGGACGCGGGCGGGCGCGCGGAC
>JAHWYA010000539.1 GCA_020028115.1 Anaeromyxobacter sp. | reverse complement strand
TCCGCGTCCGCCGCGGCGAGCGCGCCGAGCACCTCGCCCGCGGTCCGCGCGACGAGCTCGCGGCGCGGGCGCGTGAACGCGAGCGAACCCGGCGCGAGGCCGTCGAAGTCGAGGAGGACGTCGCCGCGCTCCACGGCGGCTCAGCCCCCGCGCGCGAGGAACCGCGCGAGCACGCGCTTCTCGCCTGCGTCGAACCGGACCGTCACCTTCGCGTCGCGCCCCGCCCCGTCGGCGCCGAGCACGACGCCCTCGCCGAGCGACGGGTGCAGGACCCGGTCTCCGCGCGCGAACGGGCGCCCGGCCTCGGGGCGCTGGTCGCACTCGTAGTCGACGACGGGGTCCCCGCGCCGCACCTGCTCCGCCGGCGCCCGCGCCGCGGGCTCCGGCGCCCCCGCCGCGGGATCGAGCTCGATGTGGGGCTCCTGCGGGAGGGCGCCCGGGTGGCGGCGGATCAGGGGCGCGCGCGGGCCGGCGTCGTCCCCTCCCCAGCCCCGCTCCGCGGGGCGGTGGAGATCCGGGGACGAGCGCGCGCGCACCTCGCGGGCGACCGCCTCGCCGAAGAGGTCGGGCGGGAGGTCGGAGAGGAACCGCGAGGGCTCCATCGCGCGCCAGGAGGGGCCGCTCTCGCCGTACCCCATCCGCCGCCGCGCGAGGGAGAGGGTGAGCCGGCGCTTCGCGCGCGTCATCCCGACGTAGCAGAGCCGCCGCTCCTCGTCGTACGCCTCCGCCTCCTCGGCCGCGGAGGGATCGCCGAAGGGCGCGCGGGGGAACGTGCCCTCCTCGAGCCCGGAGAGGACGACGGCGGTGAACTCGAGCCCCTTCGCCGCGTGGAGCGTCATGAGCGCGACGCGCCCCTCCGGCGTCGGCTGGTCGGCCTCGCCGAGGAGCGCGATCTGCTCGAGGAAGCGCGAGAGCGGGGGCGGGACCGGGTCCTCCGGATCCCGCGGCGGCGGCGCGCCGGCTTGCCCCCTCCCCAGCCCCGCTTCGCGGGGCGAAGGTAGTCCGGGGACGAGCGCCTCGTCGAACTCCCGCGCGGCGGCGACGAGCTCGAGCAGGTTCTCGGCGCGCTCCGTCGCCTCGTCGCTCCGCTCGGCCTCGAGCCGCGCGAGGAGCCCGGTGCGCGTGAGGACCTCCTGCACCGCCACCCCGGCGTCGAGCGCCGGCACGTCGCGGGCGAGCCCGGCGAGCACCTCGCGGAGCGCGCCGAGGGCGCGACGCGCCGCCGGCTTCAGCCCTTCGATCCCGTCGACCTCGGCGAGCGCGTCGAAGAGCGAGACGCCGCGCGCCCGGGCGTGCGCCCCGAGCCGCTCGACCGTCTTCTCGCCGATCCCGCGGGGCGGCTTGTTCACGACGCGCGCCAGGTCGAGGTCGCTCCGCGGCTCGAGCGAGAGCCGCAGGTAGGCCGCCGCGTCCTTCACCTCGGCGCGCTCGTAGAAGGACGTGCCGCGCACGATGACGTACGGGATCCGCGCCGCGCGCAGCGCCGCCTCGACCGGCCGCGACTGCGCGTTCGTCCGGTAGAGGACGGCGATCTCGTCGCCCGGCGTGCCGCGCGCGCGCTCGCGGGCGACCACCCGCGCGATCCGCTCCGCCTCGTCGTGCTCGTCCTGGCCGACGACGAGCGCGAGGGGATCGCCCGGACCCTCCTCGGTCCAGAGCCGCTTCTCCCGCCGCCGCGCGGCGCGCGAGATGACGGCGTGGGCGGCGTCGAGGACGGTGCGGGTCGAGCGGTAGTTCCGCTCGAGCTTCACGACGCGCGCGCCCGTGAAGTCGCGATCGAAGCCGAGGATGTTCTCCACGTTCGCGCCGCGCCAGCGGTAGATCGCCTGGTCGTCGTCCCCGACCACGCAGACGTTGCCCTTCCCGCCGGCGAGCAGCCGGAGGAGCCGGTACTGCACCGCGTTCGTGTCCTGGAACTCGTCGACGAGGAGGTGCTCGAACCGTCCCGACCAGCGCTCGCGGAGCCGATCGTCCTCCTCGAGGAGCCGCACCGGCCGGAGCAGGAGGTCGCCGAAGTCCACCGCCCCGGCGCGCGCGAGCGCCGCCTCGTAGCGGAGGTAGACCTCCCGCGCGAGCTGCCCCTCGACGTCGTACTCCCCGGGGCGGGTCTCGGCGGGGCGGAGCGCGAGCCCCTTCCAGCGGTCGATGAAGGACAGCGCCTGGCGCGGCGTGAGCGTCTCGCCGTCGTCCGCGCCGAGCTCGGCGAGGATCCCCTTCACGAGCCGGAGCTGGTCGTCGTCGTCGTAGATGGGGAACGACTGCGAGAGGCCGGCGCGCGCCGCCTCCCGGCGGAGGAACCGGGCGCCGAAGGCGTGGAACGTCTGCACCCAGAGCTCCGCCGCCGTCGGGCCGAGGAGCGCCTCGAGGCGCTCGCGCATCTCCCCCGCCGCCTTGTTCGTGAAGGTCACGGCGAGGATCCGCCACGGGACGACGCCCTCCTCCGCCACGAGCCGGGCGATCCGGTGGACGATGACACGCGTCTTCCCGCTGCCGGCGCCGGCGAGGACGAGGAGCGGGCCGGCGCCGTGGAGGACGGCCTCCTTCTGCGGCTCGTTCAGGTCGGCGAGCAGGTCGATCATGCCGGCGGCGACGGAACATATCCCGCCGCGCGGCGGCGCGCCGGCGGCGACGGCGCGGGCGGGAGCCAGCGGTAGTCCCACTCCGACCGGTCCACCAGCTCCG
>JAHWYA010000077.1 GCA_020028115.1 Anaeromyxobacter sp. | reverse complement strand
GCGTCCCGCGGCCGCGCCCGCGAGCGCCCGATCACCACGAACAGCCCGCCCTCGCGCCCGAGCGTGAACGCCCACGAGAGCTGGTGGAGAACGTTCTCGAACGACCAGTCGTCCACGGCCGGGGTGAACAGGCCGCCGCGCTCCGGGGGCGGCTCGGCGGTGATGGTGCTGGGGTACGTCCGCACGTAGGCGATCCCGGCGGCCTCGAACCACCGCTGCACCTCCGCGAGCGTGTGCCGGTGCTCCTCCGGGTGGCGATACTGGTCCCGCAGCCACGCCGTGCGGCGGGCCGGCTCGCCGGCGCGATCGCGGAGCACCGGATCGAGCGGGAACCAGCGATACCCGGTGACGCGGGCGAGTGCCCGCCTCATCCGGTGGGGAAGGCGCGCGTAGGCGTTGTAGACCCCCACCACGATGAGGCCGCCGGGCCGCACGAGCCGCGCGATCGCGCGGAACGAGGCCGCGGGGTCGGGGGTGTGGTGGAGCACGCCGGAGCACGTCACGACGTCGAACGCGCCGGGGCGCAGGCCCGGGGCGCGCAGATCGGTCTCGACGAAGCCCACACGCCCGACGCCGAAGCGGCGCGCCGCGCCGGCGGCGAGCTCGAGCGAGGCGCGTGTCAGGTCCGCGCCCACGACGAGCCGGTCTCCGGTGGCGAGGAACAGGCTCAGCTGGCCGGTCCCGCAGCCGACGTCGAGCACCTTCGCGTCCGGCGCGATCGCCTCGTCGAGCAGCCGGGCGAACGCGCTCCGCTCCGCGCGCGCCCGGAGGGTCGCGTAGCTGTCTCGAGGCGGGTATCCGGGAAAGGGCGCAGCCGAGTAGAACTGCCGAACCTCGTCGACGCGCGGCTCGAGCTCGCGGCGCAGGCGCGGTATCCCGTCACGGACCTCGAACGAGCGTCCGCAGCCGCCGCAGCCGAGCGCCGCGGGATCCGCGCGGAGCGGAGCGCCGCAGGCGGGGCAGGCGAGCAGCGCGAGCAGGTCGGGCGCGACGTTCGCCATCAGAAGATCGAGTAGATGAACGGCGCGAGCGCCTCGACGCTCGCGGCGAGGAGGAGCAGGACCGCCGTGAGGCTGAGGAAGACCACGAGCGGCACGAGCCAGCGCTTGTGGGCGGGGTCCCGCCAGAGCGCGCGCACCAGGTCGACCGTGGAGGGGACGATGCTCGCGGCGACCACCGCGCCGCTCCGGAGCTTGCCACGCTTGCGGATCACGAGACCGCCTCCTCCTCGCGGCGCACGCCGCTCGCGCGCGCCTTCGCGACGATGCACCGGCCGGCGACGACGAGGTCGATCCCCGAGCGGCGGAAGGTCGAGTACCCCTCGACCGCGCGCGCGACGATCGGCTCGCCCGAGAGGTTGAACGAGGTGTTGAGCAGCACCGGGATCCCGGTCCGGGCGCCGTAGGCGAGCAGGAGCGCGTGGAATCGCGGGGAGACCTCCGGGTCAACCACCTGCACCCGCGCGGTCCCGTCGACGTGGGTCACTGCGCCGAGGCGCGAGCGCCACTCGGGGCGGACCGGGAACACCCCGGACATGAAGCGGCCCAGGCGCGCGCCGCCGGGCGGGAGCTCGAAGTACCGGTCCGCGACGCCCGCGGGGACGGCCGGCGCGAAGGGCCGGAACTCCTCGCGGAACTTCACCTCGCGGTTGAGCCGGTCGCGCATGTCGGCGCTCGCGGGCGAGGCGAGGATGCTGCGGTTGCCGAGCGCGCGCGGGCCGAGCTCGCAGCGGCCGTCCATCCAGCCGACGATGCGGCCGTTCGCGAGCTCCTCCGCGACCCGCTCGACGAGGGCGCGATCGCCGGGCGCGAGCTCGACCTCGAGCCCGTCCTCGCGCGCGAGCCGCTCGAGCTCGCCGGCATCGACCGGGCACCCCCAGTACGCGTGGTCGGGCACCGGGCGATCTCGACCCCCGAAGTGGATCCGGTCCGCGTACAGGGCGGCCCCGAGCGCGCAGCCCGCGTCTCCCGGCGCCGGAGGCACGAAGACGCGCTCGAACCCGGACTCGTTCAGGATGCGGGCGTTCGCGCAGCCGTTCAGCGCCACGCCGCCGCCGAGGCAGAGGTCTCGCAGCCCGGTCTCGCGACGCAGCGCCCGGGTGAGCTCGACGAGCCGGTCCTCGAGGACGCGCTGCACGCTCGCCGCGACGTCCGCGAAGCGCTTCCCGTCCGGCGTGGCGAGATCGAGGGGGTGGCCCGGCGAGCGCGGCGGCCCGAAGACGTCCACGAGCCGCGAGGACCACGCGCGCCGCCCCGACAGGTGGAAGTCGAAGTAGCCGAGATCGAGCTCGAGCGCGCCGTCGGCGGTGGGCCGCAGGATCGCGCGCACCTGCTCGGCGAACCGCGGCTCCCCGTACGAGGCGAGCCCCATCACCTTGTACTCGCCCTCGTTCACCTCGAAGCCGAGGTAGGCGGTGAACGTCGAGTAGAACATCCCGAGCGAGTGGGGGAAGCGCAGCTCCCGCAGCAGCTCGATCGCGCACCCGCCGTCCGGCGACCTCGACCCGCGCCCCTCCGTGAGCGTCGCCCACTCGCCGACGCCGTCGGCGGTCAGGATCGCTGCCTCGCGCGCGGGTGAGGTGAGGAAGGCCGCCGCGGCGTGGGACTGGTGATGCTCGGTGAACAGGATCTTGCGTGCCGGCACCCCGAGGCGGGACGCGATGATGCCCTTCACCCACGCCTTCTCGCCGAGCGTGTTCTTCATCGCCTGCGGGAAGCTCCGCCAGGACCGTGGAAACGCGCGCAGCGCGGTGACGAGGATCCGCTCGAGCTTCCGCATCGGCTTCTCGTAGAAGACCACCGCGTCGAGCTCCTCGGGCTCGAGGCCCGCCTCGTCGAGGCACCACTCCACGGCGGCGAGCGGGAAGGCGGAGTCGTTCTTGCGGCGGGACAGCCGCTCCTCCTGGATCGCGCACACCGGAAGGCCGTCCACGACGAGCGCCGCGGCGGAGTCGTGGTAGTGCGCGGAGATGCCCAGGATCCTCATGGCTCAGTACTGGCTCTCGAGCGTGGGCTGCTCGCGCTGGCGCTCGCTCCAGCCGGGGCGCTCCCGGCGCGCCGCACGCTTCGCGGCGAGCGCGAAGAGCGGCAGGACGAGGAAGTACTGGGCGAGCAGGATCACCGTGCCGAGCCGGCCCGCGAGCGCGGTCGCGACGCGCAGGTAGCCCTTCCACAGGCGACTCGCGCGCGCGAGCCACAGCTCGCGGCGATGCCGCTCCGGGGCGATGCGTTCGAGCTGCGTTCGCGTGTAGTGCACGTGGAACACCTCGTCGCGCAAGATCCGGCGAAACACCTCGCGCGTCTCCTCGTCCGGGATGACGTCGCGATAGACCTCGAACCGCGCGGCCGCGACCTTCTCGGAGAGGTGGAGGAAGGCGAGCAGCGACGCGTCCTTCACGTCCTCGACGCGCAGGTCGTCGCCGCCGCGCTCGCCGGGGGTGAGCCACCTCGCCTCGAGCCAGCCGCCTCCTCCGCCGAGAGCGGCGAGCATCGTTCGTCCGCGCGCGCGGAACAGCTCCGCGTGGTGTGACTCGTCGAGCGCGTGGCGCAGGAACAGCCTGCGCAGGAGCGGATCGGTCGTGAGCTCCGCGGCACGCGACAGGTCGCGCCCCCCGTCCGCCTCCGTGGCGGCGAAGGTCAGGAGCTTGCGCGCGCAGCGGTGGGCGTCGCGCCAGACCCACCGGTGCACCGGGCGGAGGATCCGCTCCAGCGAGGGCGCGCGGTGCTCGTCCATGGCGCTTAGATGCAGGAGGCCCGCAATGCGGGACACGCTCCGGAAGGGCCCACGTGCCCCAGATGACCTCACGAGCCGCGGGGGTGACCGCGCGGGTGCTGACCACCCTCGCGGGCGCGGCCCTGGTCGGCTGGTCCGTCGTCGCCGATCCGCGCTGGGCGGAGCGGCACGTCCTCGGCGCCTACTGCGCGACGAGCCGCGCCACCTGGATCGCCGCGGGCGCGGCCCCATGGCTCGCAGCGGCGCTCGGCCTGCTCGCGATCTGGAAGGTCGCGCCCGCGCTGGCACGCAGGGCCGAGCGCTTCCGCGTCCGCGCGCAGGCGCCCCTCCTGCTCGGGATCGTCGCCGCGATCGCGGCGGCGCTCGGTGTCGGAGAGCTGGTCGCGCGCAAGCAGCACGATCGCCTGATGCTCGGCGGGTCCCCGCCGCCAGCCAGCCGCGAGGGGGCGATGACCCGCTTCGACGCGCTGCTCGGCTGGTCGTACGTCCCGGGCCGCACCACCTGGATCCGCGCCGGCGACCGCCCGATCGCGTACGCCATCGACGCCGACGGAGATCGCGCCGCCACGAGCGACGGTCGGGTCGATCGGACCCGACCGACCGTCCTCTTCGCTGGTGAGTCGATCGCCTTCGGCTACGGGCTTCCGCACGACGAGACGTTCGTCCACCTCGTCGGCCGCGATCTCGGTGTCCAGACCGTGAACCTGGCCGTGGTCGGCTACGGCAACGACCAGGCGCACCGGCGCGTGATCGACGCGCTCCCGCGCTTCGCCCGTCCCCTCGCCGTCGTCACCGTGTTCGTCCCCGACCAGATCGGGCGCAACGTCGATCGCTGGCGGTCGCGGCTCGGGCTCGCTCCGGACGGCACCCTCGTGGCCGTGCCGCCGTCGAGCGGGCCGAGGCTCATGAAGCTCCTCGACCGGCTGCCCTATCACGGGGACGAGCCGCTGCGCGTCACCGCCGCGGTGCTCCGCGCGACCGCCGAGGCCGTGCGGGCGCGGGGAGCGCTCCCGCTGTTCGTCGTGACGAACTACGGTCCGGCGTGTCTCCGCGAGGAGGGGGCCGAGGCGTGGATCGTCGAGGAGCTCTTCGTGCGGCAGGAGCTGCCGTTCGTGCGCGTGGAGCTCGATCCGGAGGACCTGTTGCCGGGCTTCCTGGAGCGGCACCCCGGCGCGCGGGGGGCGCGGAAGATCGCGACCGCCGTCGAGCGCGCGCTCTCAGAGCAGCTCGCCGTCCCGTTCATCCCCGCCCCCAAAGGAGGCCCACACCTCCGCTGACCGCGACGAAGCGAAGGAGCTGCGGAATCACCGCGATCGTCACTCCCGTGCTCAACGATCCATGCGCCGCGCGCTGCTCGACGAGCGGGTGGCAGGTGGTCACTTCACCCTGCGCCTCGGCGACGGCACTGCGACCGATCGCCTGTTCGCGGTCTACTGCGCGCCGCCTCGCTCTACCCCGGCACGCGGCGGCGCCGCAACGTTCGCCATGACGGCCACGGCGCGCGTGTGGTGGGCTCGCGGCCGCCATCTGTAATCGAGTCCGCGCCGGTGGGATCAAGAACGAGGGGGCATCCCGTCGGTGCGGGAACGGGGTCAGCCATGGACGCGGACGCGATCATCATCGGCAGCGGGCAGGCAGGGGTACCGCTCGCGACGAAGCTCGCAGGCGCAGGGAAGCGCGTCCTGCTCGTCGAGCGAGGCGATCCCGGAGGTACCTGCACCAACACCGGCTGCACGCCGACGAAGACGATGATCGCCAGCGCGCGGGCGGCTCACGTCGCCCGCACGAGCGGCCGCCTCGGGGTCCACGCGGCGGAGGTCAGGGTGGACCTCGACGCGGTGGTGCGGCGCAAGGACGACATCGTGCGTCAGTGGCGAGAAGGGGTGCTCGGCAAGCTCCAGCGGACGGAGCGCCTGACGTTTCTGCACGGTCATGCTCGGTTCGTCAGCGATCGCACGATCGAGGTGGGTGGGAACCGACACCGGGCCGTGACGGTGGTGATCGACGTGGGCGCGCGGCCCGCGGTTCCGCCGGTCGCCGGTCTCGACGCGGTCCCGTGGCTCGACAACAAGACCGTGATGGAGCTCCGCGCGCCGCCGCCACATCTCGTGGTTCTCGGGGGCGGCTACATCGGGTGCGAGTTCGCGCAGATGTTTCGGCGCTTCGGGTCGGAGGTGACCGTGGTGGATACGCTCGAGCACCTCATGAACCGGGAGGACCCGGAGATCTCGGGGGCGCTCGAGCAGGTGTTCCGGGGCGAGGGGATCCGCCTCGAGCTCGGAGCGAAGGTGGAGCGCGTCTCGCGCGCCGGCGACGTCGTGACCCTCGCCATCGCGGGGAGAAGCGAGATCCGCGGCACTCACTTGCTCGTCGCGACCGGTCGCAGGCCGAACACGGCCGACCTCGGATGCGACGCCGCAGGCATCCGGCTCGACCCGCGCGGCTTCGTCGAGATCGATGACCAGTACAGGACGAGCGCGGCGGGGGTCTATGCGGTCGGCGACGTCACGGGCGAGCCCCAGTTCACGCACGTCTCGTGGGACGACCACCGCATCCTGTTCGAGGTCCTCATGGGCCGCTCGCAGCGCGGCCGCGGCGGGCGCGCCTATCCGTATACGGCGTTCACGGACCCGCAGGTCGCCGGCGTGGGGCTGAACGAGCGACAGGCACGGGAAAAGGGCATCCCGTACGAGGTCGCGACCATCCCGTTCGACCGGATCGCGCGGGCGATCGAGGTCGATGAGCGCGCCGGCGTCTTGAAGGTGCTCGTCGATCCGAAGACCGAGCGAGCGCTGGGAGCCGCGATCGTCGGCGCGGAAGCGGGTGAGCTCATCCACGTGTTCGTCGCGCTGATCCAGGCGCAGGCGTCCGTCCGCGCGATCGTGGACGCCGAGTTCATCCACCCGACGTTCGCCGAGGGCTTGCAGTCGCTGGTGATGAGCCTCGACCGGTTTGCTTCATAGAGGAAGGAGCGTCCGATGGCCGTTAGCCACGCGATGTGCAGACTAGGGTGCCCGTCGGCTGAAGCCGTGCTGGCGCGCGCCGCCGCGCCTCTCGACCGACCCGCGAGCGCGGGCGAGGTCGAGGAGGTTCGCGGCGGCGTGGTTCAGCTCCGGGACGTGGCTACCCCGAGAACGGCTGCATCTCCCACGCGGGCGCGGGGTTCATGAACACGTTGTTCGTCTCCTCCGAGAGCATGGTGTTCGACAGGCCGCCCCAGTAGCCGCGGTTGTTGCGGGCGCGCGTGCCGCGGACGGGGTCCGCCGCGTACGAGAAGCTCCGCACCTCCCAGATGAAGTGGAGGTTCGCGCCGTCGCTCGTGTGCGTGTCGACGACGTTGTCCTCGATGAGGAGGTCCCAGACGACCGAGTTCTGCGGTCCCGCGTCGGGCTCGATGTCGATCGGCGGGATGTAGGTCCCGTTGTCCGAGCGGTTGATCTTGCGGTGGTAGTTGTTCCGGATGACGGAGCCGCTCGACGAGAAGAGCGGCGCGACGG
>JAHWYA010000538.1 GCA_020028115.1 Anaeromyxobacter sp. | reverse complement strand
CGGCCCGGGCGGCCTCGATCGCGGCGTTCAGCGCGAGGAGGTTCGTCTGGTACGCGATCTCCTCGATGATCGTGATCCGGTCGGCGATGTCGTTCATCGCGCGCACCGTCTCGGCGACGGCGACCCCGCCGCCGCGGGCGTCGGCCGCGGCGCGCTGGGCGATCTCCTCCGTCGACTGCGCGTTCTGCGACGTCTGCCGGATGCTCGCGTGCATCTCCTCCATCGACGCGCTCGTCTCGCTCGCGGCCTGCGCCTGCGCCGAGGCGCCCTGGCTGAGCTGCTCGGTGGAGGACGACATGCCGCGGCTCGCCTCCGCGACGCTCGCGGACGTGCCGCGCACGCGGTCGACGACCTCGCGCAGCCGCTCCACCATCTGCGAGATCGCGGCGGTGAGCTGGCCGACCTCGTCGCGGCCGGCGGCCGCGTCGGGCGCCTCGGTGAGGTCCCCCTCCGCGACGCGCTGGGCGAAGCCGTTCAGCCGCTCGAGCCGGCTCGTGAGCGAGCGGGTCAGGCTCCACAGCATGAGGAGCACCAGGCCGAACGCGGCGCCGTTCGCGGCGAGGCTCACGCGGCCGAGCCGGCGGGTGAGCGCGAGCGCGGCCGCCTCGCGCTGCTCGGTCTCGCCGCGGATGAGCTCGACGAGGCCGCTCACCTGGTCCTTGACCCGCTCGTAGCGCCGGTGCTGCACGCCGCGCACGAGGCGGCGCGCGAGCGCCTGCCGATCGGACTGGAGCGCCGGCATGATCTGCTCGTCGATGCTGCCGAAGAACTCGGCCCAGGTGGCGCGCGCGTCGTCGATGGCGAGCCGCTTCTCGTCGGAGATCGTGAGGCCGTGCAGCTCGTCGAACCGCTGGTCGATCAATCCGCGGAGCACCTCGATGGACTCGCGGGTCGCGCGGACGGCGTCCTCGTTCTGCCCCTCGTCCGTCATGGCGCCGAGCTCGGCGCGCACCTGGTTCAGGTCCGCCTTCTGGAGCGCGACGAGCTCCATCAGGATCCGGTCCTGCTTGATCTCGCCGAAGGTGGCCCCGCCGATGCGGGCGCGATCGTCGAGGTAGGCGCTCATCGCCATCGAGAGCGCGAACCCGCCGAGGACCATCACGGCGAGCAGCGTCATCTTGAACCGGATGGGCGTGTCGTTCGCGAGCGTGCCGATCCAGCGGAGCGAGGGGCGGGGGACTCTCATGGTCACCTGCAGGGTGCGACCCGGGCCCCCCGGCCCGGATCGCGTGGGGTGTCACCGCTTCCGCACCGGCACGAAGTCCTTCGCCACGAGCGCCTGCCCCTCGGCCGAGAGCATGAAGTCGACGAACGTCTTCACGAGGCCGGCCGGCGGGCCGATCGTGGCGAGGTTCAGCGGCCGGCTGATGAGGTACGCCCCGGACTGGATGTTCTCGGGCGTCGGGCCGATGCCGTCGACCGCGAGCGCCTTCACCTTCGCGCGGACGTCCGCCGGCACGGCCGCGAGCAGGCCGAGGCTCGGGGTGCCGATGGCGTTCGGGTTGCTCGCCACGTCGATGATCTGGTCCTTCGGGAGATCGATCTGCTTGAACCCGGCGCCGTACGCCGCCTTGTCCATGACGAGCTCGTTGAACATCTCCAGCGTCGCGCGCTTGTCGCCCTGGATCTCGGTGTTCACCGCGATCGGCGCGTCCTTCCCGCCGACCTGCTTCCAGTTCGTGATCTTGCCCGTGAAGATGTCCTTGAGCTGCTCCTTCGAGAGGTCCTTCACCGGGTTGTCCTTGTGCACGAACACCGCGACGGCGTCGTACCCGATGATCGTCCCGAGGACCTTCTTCGCCTTCTCGTCCGCCTTGAGCGGACGCGAGGCGCCGGCGACGTTCACCTTCCCCGCGAGCAGCGCCTCGATGCCCTTGCCGGAGCCCGGCACCTCGAACGAGGCGAACTTGACGCCGCTCTTCCGCTCGAACGCGGCGCGCGCGCCCGCGGCCTCGAGGATCGATTGACCGATGGTGGATGACCCGCTGTAGCGGAGGTCCTCGGCGACCGGTCGTGAAGGCGCGAGCGCCAGCACGAGCGTCCCGGCGAGAGCGCAGACGGTGAGTTTCATTCCAGGTTCTCCCGAAAGAGTGGGCGTTGCTGCGGCGCAGGATAACGCGTCGTGTGCGCGACGCGATGTGCCGTGGGCGGGGGGTGCGGCGTCACGGCGCAGCGCAAACTCCGCGCGCAGGATCCGCGCGGCCCCGGTGCTCGAATCGCGCGCGGGGCGCTACTTCCCGAGCTTCGCCTTGATCTCCCGCCACCGCTCCCCGAGGACCTTCTCGAGCCCGTTCTCGGAGAGCTTCACGATCTCCTCGCCGCGCAGCGCGTCGGGCAGGTACTCCTCGGGCACGTAGTTCCCCTCGAAGTTGTGGGGGTAGCGGTAGCCGCCGCCGTACCCGAGCCCCTTCATGAGCGCGGTGGGCGCGTTCCGGAGCTTGAGCGGCACCGGCAGCGCGCCGCGCTCCTGCACGAGCCGGCGGGCCGCGCCGTACGCCGAGATGGCGGCGTTCGACTTCGGGGCGAGCGCGAGGTACACGGCGGCCTGGCTCATCGGGAGGACGCCCTCGGGCAGCCCGACGAGCTCCACCGCCTGGAGCGCCGCGACCGCGAGCTGGAGCGCCTGCGGGTCGGCGTTGCCGACGTCCTCCGCCGCGAAGATCACCATGCGGCGCAGGACGAAGCGCGGGT
>JAHWYA010000076.1 GCA_020028115.1 Anaeromyxobacter sp. | reverse complement strand
ACCGTCCCGGTCACCGCCGCGGGCGTCGTCGTCGGGAAGGACCCGACCTGCGACGCGCCGGTGGACGACCCGTACGTCTCGACGCGGCACCTGCGCATCGAGCCGCAGGGGGCGTCGTGGGCCCTCGTCGATCTCGGCTCGACCAACGGCACGTTCATCTCCGGCGCCCGCGTCGCCCGCGCCGAGCTGCCCCTCGGCGTCCCGGTGCAGCTCGGTGACGCCGAGCTCGTCCTCGAGCCGCGCGAGGCGGAGGAGGCCCCTCGGGCCGAGTCGTTCGAGGGGATGGTCTCGCGGGACGCGGGGATGCGGCAGGTGTTCGAGCTCGTCGAGCGCGTCGCGCCGTCCGACGCGGCGGTGACGATCCTCGGCGAGACCGGCACCGGGAAGGAGCTCGTCGCGCGGGCCCTCCACGTTCGCTCGGGGCGGCCCGACGGCCCGTTCGTCCCGGTCAACTGCTCCGCCATCGCCGAGACCCTCATCGAGTCCGAGCTCTTCGGCCACGAGCGCGGCGCGTTCTCGGGCGCCGAGCGCATGCGCAAGGGCGCCTTCGAGGAGGCGGACCGCGGGACGATCTTCCTCGACGAGATCGGGGAGCTGCCGCTCGACCTGCAGCCGAAGCTCCTGCGCGTCCTCGAGCTCGGCGAGGTGAAGCGCGTCGGCGCCTCGCGCCCGATCACGGTGAGCGTGCGGATCGTGGCCGCAACGCACCGCGACCTCCGCGCGCAGGTGCGCGCGGGCAAGTTCCGCGAGGACCTCTTCTACCGGCTCTGCGTCGTGCCGATCACCGTGCCGCCGCTCCGGCAGCGGAAGGGCGACGTCCGCGCCCTCGCCGACGCCTTCCTCCAGCGCGCCTCTCCGCGCGGCGTCGTCCTGCGCTGGTCGCCCGAGGCGATGGCGCGCCTCGAGGGCTACGACTGGCCCGGCAACGTCCGGCAGCTCCGGAACGTCGTGCAGCGGGCGCTCCTCTTCCGCGGCGAGGGGCTCGTCGTGCCGCCGTCCGCCGTCACGTTCGAGGACACCCGCACGACGCCCGCCGACACCGGCGACGACGACACGATGTACGTGCGCGGCCTCACGCTCGAGGAGATCGAGCGCGAGGCGATCCGGCTGTCGCTCCGGCGCCACCGCGGCAAGCGCGCCGCGGTCGTGAAGGAGCTGCAGATCGCGAAGAGCACCGTGATGAAGCGGATCGGGCAGTGGGGGCTGCAGACCGAGGGGCGCGCCGCGGGCGCGCTCCCGGAGCAGGACGACGAGGGCGACGAGTAGGACCCCTCAGGAGAGCGGCGTGCGGGTCCCGCCCGGCGGGTGGTCCGGCGGGAGCTCGATCGAGTCGGTGCGCTGCGTGAAGCCGCCCGAGCTCCGCGCCCGCGGCGCGAGCCCGAGGTGCCGCTCGAGCGCACGGTCGAGGTCGGCCTCGCCCGCGAGGACCGGCCGGACCTCGAGCCCGGTCGCGAAGGCGATCTCGTCGATGACGCCGAGGTCCGCCGGGTCCGCGAGGGCGACCACGAGCGCGTCGCGCCGGCGGCCGACCTCGAGCGAGAGCGGCAGGACGCGGCGCGCCTGCGCGAGCTTCCGCGGCACGACGCCGATCACCTTGGGCGGGATCTCGCGCTGGCCGATCTCGACGAACGGCGCGCCGAGCTGCTGCCCGAGCGTCTCGAGGAACGTGCGCTCGGAGAGGAACCCGAGCTGGACGATCGCGCCGCCGAGCCGGCCGCCCCATTGCCGCTGGTGCGCGAGCGCGACCTGGAGCTGGTCGGCGTCGAGCCGTCCGGCCTGCACGAGCAGCTCGCCGATGCGGATGCGGGACATTCCCCTCCCCCCGACGCGGCCACCGAGCGCCGCAGGTCGATCACCACCATGACACACTCGGCGTGACGATTCACGGGGGGTCGAGCCTCCCCCGCGCGCGGGGGATCCGGGATCACCACTACTGGTGCGACGCACCGGCGCGATAGCGCCTCAGTTCACCCGCCCGCGGCCCTTGCCGCCGGAGGCCGGCGCGCCGAGCTCGATGGCGTCGGGGCGGGACGCGAACGCGCGATGGGCCCGCGGGCGCGGCGGGATCCCGAGGTGCCTCTCGAGGGCGCGATCGAGGTCCTCCTCGCCCGCGAGCACCGGCCGGACGTGGAGCCCCGTCGCGAACGCGAGCTCGTCGATGACGCCGAGGTCCGACGGATCCGCGAGCGCGACGAACAGCGCGCGGCGGCCGCCGGTCTCGACCGCGATCGGCAGCACTCGCCTGACCTCCGCGAGCCTGCGCGGCACGAGCGCGAGGACGTTCGGCGGGATGTGCCGGCCGCCGAGCTCGACGAACGGCACCCCGAGCTGACGGGAGAGCGCGTCCAGCACGGCGGGCTCGCGCAGGAACCCGAGGCGCACGATCGCGCCGCCGATCCGGCCTCCCCACTGCCGCTGATGGGCGAGCGCCGCCTGGACCTGCCGATCGTCGAGGTGGCCGAGCTGGACGAGCATCTCACCGATCCGCAGCCGCGACATCGCGCCTCCCTCCGCGCGCGGACTCGGGATGGGACGCACGCGTGGCGCATCCCACCATGGCGCCGGGACACGCACACTTCCCGACCCTTTCGCGCCCCCTCCCACGGGTCACCGAAGGGGGCGTGCGGGTGCGGAGGGTTGCTCCGGGGGGATCGGCTACTTCCGGGTCGGATCCGGCTTCTTCTTCTCCGCGGCCCGGGGCTTCGCCGGCGCCTTCTTGTCCGGCGCGGCCTTCTTCTCGGGAGCTGCCTTCTTCTCGGGCGCGGGCGGCGGAGGAGGCGGCGGCGCGAGCTCCGCGAGGCGCGCCTTCGCCTTCGCGGCGGCCTCCGCCTTCGGGTACTTCTCGACGAGCTGGCCGAGCACCGCGGCCGCGTCGTCCTTCATGTCGAGCCGCAGCATCGACTCCGCCGCGCCCAGCATCGCCTGCGGCGCGCGGTCGGAGCGCGGGAAGGTCTCCGCGACGCGGCCGTACGACAGCAGCGCCTCGCGGTACCGCTTCAGGTCGAAGAGGAGCTCGCCCGCGCGGAAGCCGGCGTCGGCGGAGCGCGGGTCGGAGGGCCACTTGCGGACGTACTCGTCGTAGATCTCGCGCGCGACGCCCTTCTCGCCCTTCTCCTCCTGCTGCTGCGCGAGCGCGAAGACCGCGGCCTTGTCGTCCTGCCTCGGGAGCGCGGCGATCTTCTGGCGCGCCTCGTAGGCGTCCATCGCGCCCTGCCCCTTCAGCGCGGTGAAGCGGGCCTCGGTCTCGGCGCGCAGGTTCCCGACGGACCTGTCGAGCTCGACGAGCCGGTGCTGCGCGACCTCGAGGTCGCCCTTCAGGCGCGCGAACTCGTCCTGCAGCCGGGAGAGCGTCACGCCCAGGTCGGCGCCGCTCCGCCGCGCCGCCTGGTTGAGCTCGTCGATCTTGACCTGCACCTCACGGATCTTCTGGTCGACCTTCTCGACCCGGTCGCGGACCGCCTGGCGCTGCTCCTCGATGCCGCGCTGCTGCTCGACGTTCTGGACCTCGAGCCGCTGGATGCGCGCCTCCATCTCGCGCCCGCGCTCGAGGGGCACGAAGCAGCCCGCGAGCGGGAGGACGGCGAGCGCCGCCGCGGCGGCGAGGGGCGCGCGGAGGCTCACCGCTCCACCTGGAACTCGGCGCGGCGGTTCTTCGCCCAGCAGTCCTCGGTCGTCTCGCTGCAGAACGGCTTCTCCTCGCCGAAGCTGACGGTCTCGAGCTTCGTCGCGACGCCGAGGTCGGCGAGGTACTTGCGGGCCGCCTCGGCGCGGCGGGCGCCGAGGGCGATGTTGTACTGGGTCGTGCCGCGCTCGTCGCAGTGGCCGGCGATCGCGATCCGCTTCGCCGGCGCGCGCTTCACGCACTCGGCGAGCCGCTGCAGCGTCGGCTGCGCGTCGCCGACGAGCGTCGCCTGGTCGAAGCCGAACCGGACGATGAAGGAGGACGCGTCGGCGCACTCCGCCGGCACGGCGCGCCTCGCGGCCTCCGCCTCCTCGGCCGCGCGGCGCTTCGCCTCGGCGTCGGCGTCGGCGTCAGCGCTCGGCGCGACGCAGCGCTCGTTCTCGCACCGCTGCCCCTGCGGGCAGTCGCCGTCCTTCGTGCACTGCGGCTTGGGCACGCACTTGTTCGCGCGGCACACGAAGCCGTCCTTGCAGTCCGAGTCGGCGCCGCACTCCTGGCACCGGCCCTCGACGCAGACCTTCCCGAAGCCCTGCTGCTCGAGGCAGTCCTGGCTGGACTTGCACTCCCCGCTCTTCGGCTTCGCGGGGCAGCCCGCGAGCGAGGCGAGACCCGCGGCGGCGAGGGCGAGGACGAGGACGCGGCGCATGTGGTTCCTCCGGAGGGGGCCGCCCGGAGGGGCAGCGGAGTCTGATTTGGATCCAATCGGCCTGGGTGTCAAAGCCTTTCCTCGTCCGGAGCGCATCCGGGAGCGACCCGGGTGGACCCGCGGTAACATCCCGGGATGCCCACGACGGTCCTGCTCGTAGACGACGAGCGAAACATCCAGCTCACGCTCTCGCGCGCCCTCTCGATGGAGGGGTACGCGGTCGAGGTCGCGGGCGGCGGCCGCGAGGCCCTCGAGAAGATCGCGGCGCTGCCGGTCGACGTCGTGGTGATGGACGTCCGGATGCCCGACCTGGATGGGTTGTCGGTGCTGGAGAAGGCGCGCGAGACCCGCCCCGAGCTGCCCGTCGTGATCATGTCCGGCCACGGCTCGCTCGACACGGTCCGGAGCGCCTTCAAGCTCGGCGCGTTCGACTACCTCGAGAAGCCGATCACCGAGAAGGAGAAGCTCCTCGTCGCGGTGCGGAACGCCCTCGCCCTCACGACCCTGCGGCAGGAGAACGCCGCGCTCCGGCGCGAGGCCGGACCCGCGGAGATGATCGGGAGCGGCGCCGCCATGCGCCGGCTCTTCGACGTGATCCGCCGGGCGGCCCCGTCGGAGGGGCGGGTCCTCGTCACCGGCGAGAACGGCACCGGGAAGGAGCTCGTCGCGCGCGCGCTCCACGCCGGCTCGCGGCGGAAGGACGCACCGTTCGTGAAGCTCAACTGCGCGGCGGTGCCGGCCGAGCTCATCGAGAGCGAGCTCTTCGGCCACGAGCGCGGCGCGTTCACCGGCGCCGTCGCGGCCCGCAAGGGGAAGTTCGAGCAGGCGGACGGCGGCACGCTCTTCCTGGACGAGGTCGGCGACATGCCCGCCGCGATGCAGGCGAAGGTGCTCCGCGTCCTTCAGGAGGGGGAGTTCGAGCGGGTGGGCGGGCAGCAGACGCTCCGCTGCGACGTCCGGGTCGTCGCCGCGACGAACCGGGACCTCCCCGCCGACGTGAAGGCGGGACGGTTCCGCGAGGACCTCTACTACCGGCTGAACGTCGTCCCGATCCACGCACCGCCGCTCCGGGAGCGCCGCGAGGACGTGCCGGAGCTCGCGGCGCGCTTCCTCGCCGAGGCGTGCGAGCGGAACGGCCGCCGGCCCATGCGGCTCGCCCGCGAGGCGGTCCTCTCCCTCCAGGCGCACGAGTGGCCGGGGAACGTCCGGGAGCTCCGGAACCTCGTCGAGCGCCTCGCGATCCTGTGCGACGGCCCGGAGATCGGCGGGGCGGACGTCGCGGCGGTGCTCCCCGACGCCCGCCGCCCGCGGCCCGACCGGTTCCGCGCGGGGGCGTCCTTCCACGATCTCGTCGAGGAGGCCGAGCGCGAGATCGTGCTCGGCGCGCTCGACGCCCACGGGGACAACGTCGCCGAGACCGCCCGCGCCCTCGGGCTCGAGCGGAGCCACCTGTACAAGAAGATGCGGGCTCTCGGGGTGAAGAGGGGGGAGGGCGAGGGGAGCTAGCGACTTGGACCTGGTCGTGGTGTTGGACCTGGACGTGGACTTCGACTTCGACTTCGACTTCGACCTCGACTTCGACTTCGACTTCGACCAGTCGACCTGGGTCTAGGTCTGGTCTAGGTCGGGTCTAGGTCGAGGACTAGGTCTAGGACCAGGTCCAAGTCCAAGACCAAGTCCAAGTCCAGGTCCAAGTCGTCGTGTGTCCCCCCGGACACTCCCCCGGGAATCGCCCAAAGGTTCGCGCGTTTCCCGATGGCACGGGGCCTGCTCCCTCCCCGGACGGACGAGATGCCATCCCCCGAATCCAGCGCTTTGCCCGGCGGGGCTCCGGGCGCTATCGTTCGCCCCCTCGTGCGCCGGCTCACGCCCAGGATGCGCCGCGCCCTGCGCGGCCTCGCCCTCGCGGCCCTCGCCCTCGTCCTCGTGGCGGGCGCCATCGCCTTCCTCTGGACGCGCGAGCTGCCCGCGTTCGGCGGCCTCACCGACTACGCGCCGCTCGTGACGACGCGGGTGTACGGGGCCGACGGCACCGAGGTCTTCACCTTCGCGCGCGAGCGCCGGACGGTCGTGCCGCTCGAGCAGATCCCGCCCGTGCTCCGCCGGGCGGTCCTCGCCGCCGAGGACGCGCACTTCTACGAGCACGAGGGCGTGAACTACCTCGCCATCGCGCGCTGCGCCGTGAAGGGGCTCCTCTTCGGCGGCGTGAAGTGCGGCGGCTCCACCATCACCCAGCAGGTGGTGAAGACCTTCCTCCTCCAGAGCGAGTGGCGGGTGAAGCGCAAGGTGAAGGAGCTCGTCCTCGCGCCGCGCCTCGAGCAAAACCTCTCGAAGGACGAGATCCTCTACCTGTACCTGAACCAGATCTACCTCGGCCACCTGCGCTACGGCGTCGAGGAGGCGAGCCGCTTCTACTTCGGCAAGGGCGTGAAGGACCTCTCGCTCGGCGAGGCCGCGACCCTCGCCGGGCTCATCCAGTCGCCGATGCGCCTCTCGCCGGTGAACCACCCCGCCTCGGCGAAGCGCCGGCAGGAGTACGTGCTCCGGCGCATGCGCGAGGAGGGCTGGATCACCGACACGCAGCTCGAGGTCGAGCGGGCGCGCCCCATCGTCGCGCGGCCGCCGGAGGAGGACCCGCCGGGCGTCTGGTACGCCGACGCGGTCCGCAAGCACCTCGACGAGCGGTACGGCGCCGACGTGGTCGAGACGGAGGGGCTCCAGGTCGACGTCGCGATGGATCCCCTCCTCCAGCGCTACGCCGAGGCGGCGCTCGAGGCCGGGCTCCGCGCCGTCGACAAGCGGCAGGGCTTCCGCGGCCCGCTCCTCCACCTCGAGCCGGCGCAGCTCGAGGCGGCGCTCCCGCTCTGGCGCGAGCGCCTCGCGCGCGCCGAGCCGCGGCCGGGCCAGG
>JAHWYA010000537.1 GCA_020028115.1 Anaeromyxobacter sp. | reverse complement strand
GGCCGCCGCGTCGGCGAGGAAGTCGTGCGCGTCGAACCGCTCGCCGCGCAGCGCGACGAAGAGCGCGCCCGCCGGGACCGTCCGGGTGTCCGTGGAGACGCCCGCGAGCTCGGGCGGCGGCGGCGTCCCGATCCACCGCCCGCCCGTGACGCGCGCGAGCTCCTCGGCCGTGAAGCGTGCGGTCATGCGATCCCCAGCGCCTGCCGGGCCTCGTCCCGGTCGGAGAAGGGCAGCCGCTCGCGCCCGACGAGCTGATAGTCCTCGTGCCCCTTGCCGGCGACGAGGATCGCGTCGCCCTCGCGGGCGGCGGCGACGGCGAGGGCGATGGCGGAGCGCCGGTCCGGCTCGACCGCGAAGCCGCGCTCGTCGAGGCAGAGCTGCTTCGCGGAGAGCCGCCGCAGGCCGGCGCGCTCGAGCCCGGGGACGATCTCGCCGAGGATGGCGAGGGGATCCTCCGAGCGCGGGTTGTCGCTCGTGACGATGACGAGGTCGGCGCCGCGCCCCGCGGCCTCGCCCATGAGCGGGCGCTTTCCGCGGTCGCGATCCCCGCCGCAGCCGAAGACGCACACGAGGCGCCGCGGCGCGAGCGCGCGGAGCGTCTCGAGGGCCCGGGCGAGCGCGTCGTCGGTGTGGGCGTAGTCGACGAACACCGAGATCCCGCGCGCGGAGAACCGCTCGAGCCGGCCGGGCGCGCCGCGCGACTCCGTGAGGCCGCGCCCGACCGCGGCGGGGGGCAGGTCGAGGGCGAGGGCCATGCCCGCCGCGCAGACGAGGTTCTCGAGGTTGTGGGCGCCGACGAGCGGCGAGCGGAACGCCACCTCGCCGGCCGGCGTGTGGAGCGTCGCGGCGATCCCGGAGATCCCCGCGACGACCTCCTCGGCGCGCAGCTCGTCGCCGGTGCGGCCGCCGTAGCGCCAGAGCCGCCGGCCGGGGCCGAGCTGGTCCGCGAGCCGCGCCCCGAAGGCGTCCCGCACGTTCACGACCGCGGTGCCGTCGGGCGCGAGGTGCTCGAGGAAGAGGCGGCGCTTCGCCGCGAAGTAGCGCTCCATGTCTCCGTGGTAGTCGAGGTGGTCGCGGGTGAGGTTCGTGAACCCGGCGACCCGGAAGCGCATTCCGGCGATCCGCTCCTGCGCGAGCGCGTGGGAGGAGACCTCCATCACCGCGGCGCGCGCGCCGGCGGCCCGCATGTCGGCGAGCGTCGCCTGCATGGCGGTCGACTCGGGCGTCGTGTACATCGCGGGGCGCTCGACGCCCGGCCAGCGCTCGACGACCGTGCCGAGCATCCCGACCGGCACGCCCGCGGCGCGGGCGCAGGCCTCGACGAGCCAGGTGATGGTCGTCTTGCCGTTCGTCCCGGTGACGCCGGCGAGGAGGAGCGCGTCCGCGGGACGGCCGTGGAAGTTCGCCGCCGCGATCGCCATGGCGCGGCGGGAGGAGGGCGCGAGGAGGAGCGCGGCGGGCCCGCAGGGGACCGGGCGCTCCGCCACCACCGCGACCGCGCCGCGCCGCGCCGCGTCCGGAACGAAGTCGTGGCCGTCGCGCAGCGCGCCGGGGAGCGCGAAGAAGATCGCGCCGGGGACCACCTCGCGCGAGTCGCCGGTGACGCGCGCGATCTCCGGGTCGCCGCCCGTGTCGCCGCGGGCGCCGGTGCCCTGGATGATGGCGGAGAGCTTCATTCGAGCACGGCTCCATGCAAACCGACGCCCGCTCGGTTTTCTCCGGCGTCTCGCCAGCTTGCAGCCCCGCGTGTCGTCCCTGACACGCCGCGCATCCTACCCCAAGCCGCGCCCCTTGGCCCGATCCCGGCGCAGCGGCGTGCGCCGGCCGGGCCCGCTTCAGCCCGCGGGCGCGAGCGTCATCCGAACGCGCGTCCCGCGCGCGACCACCCTCCCGGCGGGCGGCGTCTGCGACACGACCCGGCCGGACCCCGCCAGCTCGGCGGCGAGGTCCACTCCCTCGAGCTTCCGGATCGCCGACCTGGCGGGCAGCCCGGCGAGCGAGGGCACGGCGACGCCACCGCCGGGGAGGCGGGCGAGCCGCCGATCCGCGGCCTCCACGGGTGGCGGCACCGCCTCGGCGTCGTCCTCCGGCACGGCGGGCGCCGGCGCGGCGGGCGCGGTGGCGACGGCCGGGCTGGAGGGCCCGGAGGGAGGCACGCCGAGCATCTTCATCGCGTACTCGGCGATCTCGCGGAACGCGGGGGCGGCGATCTCGCCGCCGTAGATCTCGCCCTTCGGCTCGTCGACGTAGATGCCGATGACGACGCGCGGCGTCTCGGCCGGCGCGAACCCGACGAACGAGCTGAAGCGGCGGTCCGCGGAGTACCCGCCGGTCACCGGGTCCGCCTTCTGCGCGGTCCCCGTCTTGCCCGCCACCCGCCAGCCGTCGAGGCGCGCGCGCTTGCCCGTGCCCTTCGGATCCTCGACGACGCCCACGAGCCACCGCGCGATGGTCGCCGCGGTCTCGGGCGAGACCGCCTGCCGCACGACCTCCGGCCCGGGCTCGTCGAGCACCTCCCCCGTCGCGGGGTCCACGACGCGCTTCACGATCCGCGGCCGGACGAGGGTCCCGCCGTTCGCGATCGCCCCCATCGCGGCGGTGATCTGGAGCGGGCTCGCGGTCAGCCCCTGGCCGAAGCTCTGGGTGGCGAGCGTGACGTCCGCCCGCGGGAACGGCAGCGAGCCCTTCGTCTC
>JAHWYA010000536.1 GCA_020028115.1 Anaeromyxobacter sp. | reverse complement strand
GGACCATCCCCGGCGGCGGCGGCGGGAGCGGGACGATGATCCGCTTCGTGCCGGGAGGCGGGGGCGGCAGCGGGACGTCGACGGCCGCCGCGGGGCTCGGCGCTCCGGCCGCCAGCGCGACCGCGAGGAACGCGCCCGCCGCCGCGAGGGTGCGTGTCGTGGAGCCGGGGTGGGGGCGAGCCGTCCGGCTCTCGGGGGATCTCACGGACACGTCTGCGATCGCTCCGGGGTGGCGGAAGGGCTCGAGCCTGGACTCAGCGCCAGTGGCGGCTGCAATCGAGGTGCCGCCAAGTCCCAGTCGGGACGCATACATCGGGAGAGTCCGGCAAGGGCTCGTCCAGGCGGGCACACGCCTGTTTACCGGACCTTGGAGGTCCACACGAGCAGGCGAGCGCACACACGCAGGGCTTTCGCAGGGCCGAGGGGTCAGGGGCATATCACGCAACGGCTGCGTCATATGCCCCCTGAATCCAGCGGAATGTGGCGGAAGGCGCGGGTCTGGAACGTCGCACGTTCGCGGGACGTTAGCCGCCCGCTACCGCCCGCAATCCCCGGCTCCTCCGCCGGCGCAGCCCGGCCGCGAGCAGACCCAGGGTCGCGAGAGTCCCACCGCCGCCGGTGGCGCACCCGCCGCTGTCCTCGCCGAACGGTGTCGGCTGGACGGTCACGGTCATCGTGCACGAGGCGGAGTTCCCGGCCTCGTCGGTCGCCGTGAACTGCACGACCGTGGTGCCGACCGGGAAGACGTCGCCGCTCCGCCGCGTCGAGGTCACCGCGGGTGAAGGCGTGCCCGCGTCGGACACGCTCGGCGCGCCGAGCTCGACCGGCACCGCGCCGTTCGCGGGCACCGTCCGGTCCGCGGGGCAGGCGATGGAGGGCGGCGTCGTGTCGACGACGACGACGTCGAGCTGGCAGCTCGCCGTGTTCCCGGACCCGTCCGTCGCCGTCGCCGTCACCACCGTCGTCCCGATCGGGAAGGCGCCGCCAGACGCGGGCAGGTACGAGACGCCCTGGACCGTGACGGAGTCGAGCGCGATCGCCTCGAACGTCACGTGCGCCGCGCCGGCTCCGGTCGCCTCCGCGGGCGGCACGGGCGGGCAGGTGATCACGGGCGGCGTCGTGTCGACGACGTTCACGTGGAAGGTGCAGGTCGCGGCGTTCGGGACCGCGGCCGTGTCGCGCACCGTCGCGGCCACGAGCGTGTCGCCGAGCGGGAACGTGCCGCCCTTCGCGTGGTCGTAGCCCACGACGACGCTCGAGGAGACCGAGTCGACGCCCGTCGCGTCGAGCCACGACGCGGTCGCGCCGTCCGGCCCGGTCGCCTCGACGAGGAGGTTCTCCGGGCAGGAGGCGACGGGCGGCGTCGTGTCCCGCACGATCGACGTGAAGGCGCAGGGCGCGGAGACGTTGCCCGCCTCGTCGGTCGCCCGCGCCTCGACGACGCGCGCGCCGACCGGCTGCACCGCGAGCTCGGCGACGGGGGCGCCCGTGCCGGCGTCGAGCCACGCGAGCTGGAGGGCGGAGTCCCCGCTCACCGCGTCGCCGAAGTCGCGGGGCATCGCGACGAGGGCGCCGTCCGGCCCGGTCGCCTCGCGGACGACCTGGTAGACCTCCGCGCCGCACGCCCGCCGGGGCGAGGGCGGGGTCGTGTCCCGCACGACGACGTCGAACGTGCACGACCCGGTGTTCCCGGAGGCATCGGTCGATCTCGCGGTGACGATCGTCGTCGTCGGAGCCTTGCTCCCCTGGAGCGGGAAGAGGCTGCCGGAGACCGGCTCGTAGGTCACGACCGGCGCCGCGGTCGCGGCGTCGCTCGCCGTGGCGCCGGCGAGCACGACGTTCACGCCCGCGGCGCCCAGCGCCTCCTCGAGCACGGGGCCCGCCGGGCAGGTCACCGCGGGCGGGGTCGTGTCCTCGACGGTCACGACGAACTGGCAGCTCGAGGTCACCGCGCCGTCGCTCGCCGTGGCCACGACGAACTGCGTGCCGAGCGGGTACTGCCCCGAGACCGGCGCGCCGCTCGCGTGGGTGCCGGGGATCCCGGAGTAGAAGAGGGTCACCGTCTGGCTCGCCAGGTCGGACGCGACGGCGGCGAAGGTCGCCGTGGCGCCCGACGGGCTCGTGGCCTCGAGCGACGGGAGCGGCGCGCAGGCGACGTCCGGCCCGGTCGTGTCGACGACGCGCAGGGCGAAGCTGCACGACGAGACGTTGCCGACCCAGTCGGTCGCGGTGGCGTGGACGGTGGTCGTGCCGATCGGGAACCCCGAGTCGCGCGTGGCGTCGTACGCGACCGTCACCGAGCCCGCCGGCGAGACGAGGTCGATCGCCGCGGCGTCGGCCCACGTCGCGGTCGCGCCGGCGTAGCTCGTCGCCTCGACGGGATCCGGCGCCGGGCAGGTCAGCGCGGGGGCCGTCGTGTCGGAGACCGTGACGGTGAAGGTGCAGGTCGACGGGTTTCCGGCGTCGTCCGTCGCCGTCACCGTGACCGGCGTCGCCTTCGGCTGGAACCCCGCGCCGAGCGCGAACGTGCTCCCCGGCGCGATCGAGTACTCGACGGCCGGCGACTCCGTCACCGTGTCGACCGCGGTCGCCTCGAAGGTCACCGCGGCGCCCGCCGCGCTCGCCGCCTCGGCCGCGACGTCGGCGGGGCAGGCGAGCGCCGGCCCGAGGGAGTCGCGCACGCGGACCGAGAAGCTGC
>JAHWYA010000535.1 GCA_020028115.1 Anaeromyxobacter sp. | reverse complement strand
GCGCGGCCGGGGTCGTCACGGTGCACGGGGCCTCGCCTCCCGCGGGCCTGCGGGTCGATCGGGTCCTCGTCGACGCGCCCTGCTCCGAGCTCGGTGCGCTCCGGCGCGGACCGGACCTGCGCTGGCGGCTCGACCCCTCCTCGTTCCGCCCGCTCCCCGCGCTCCAGCGGGCGATCGTCGCCGCCGCGGTCGCGCACCTCCGCCCGGGGGGGATCCTCGTCTACGCGACCTGCACCTTCCGGCGGGAGGAGGACGAGGAGGTCGCGCTCGCGGTCGAGGCGGACCACCCCGCGCTCGAGCGGATCGCGCCGCCGGTGCCGCGGGTGGTGCTCGGAGCGGACGGCTTCCTGCGGACCTGGCCGCACCGACACGGCACCGACGCGTTCTTCGCCGCGACGTGGCGAAGGAGGCGGTGACCGGGCGTCAGGTCTCCTACAGATCACTCCTCATGACCGCGCCCTTCGCGGCGTTCGTCACGAGGTGCGCGTAGCGCCGGAGCCAGGAGGAGCGGACCTCCTTCTTGCGGGGGCGGAACGACTCCCGCCGCCGCGCGAGCTCCGTGTCCGGGACGTCGACCGCGATGGTCCGGGCGTCGACGTCGATCGTGATCGCGTCGCCGTCGGCGACGAGCCCGATGACGCCGCCCTCCGCCGCCTCGGGCGAGACGTGGCCGACGCAGGCGCCGCGGGTCGCGCCGGAGAAGCGGCCGTCCGTCACGAGGCCGACGCTCTCGCCGAGCCCCATGCCCATGATGAGCGAGGTGGGCGCGAGCATCTCCTGCATGCCCGGCCCGCCCTTCGGGCCCTCGTAGCGGATGACGACGAAGTGCCCCGCCGCGACCTTCCCGCCCATGATCCCGGCGATGCAGTCCTCCTGCGAGTCAAAGCAGATCGCCTTGCCGGTGAACTTCCGCATGGTGGGCTGGATGCCGGCGGTCTTCACGACCGCGCCCTCGGGGGCGAGGTTCCCGAACAGGACCGCGAGGCCGCCGACCGGGGAGTAGGCGTTCTCGAGTGAGTGGATGACGCTCGCGTCCTTGATCTCCGCGCCGCGGATCCGCTCGCCCACCGTCTCGCCCGAGACCGTGAGCGCCCCGTCGCGCACGATCCCGCCGCGCCGCGCCGCCTCCTTGAGCACCGCGGGGACGCCGCCCGCGCGATGGATGTCCTCCATGTGCACGGTGGAGAGCGACGGCGCGATCTTCGCGATGTGCGCGACCTTCCTCGCGACGTCCTCGATCGCGCGGAGGTCGAACTCGACCCCCGCCTCACGCGCGATGGCGAGCATGTGGAGCACGGTGTTGGACGAGCCGCCCATCGCCATGTCGACCACCATGGCGTTGTGGATCGCGTCGCGGGTGACGATGCGCCTCATCCGGAACCGCTCGTCGCCGGCGATCTCGACCGCCCGGCGCGCCGCGCGGCGCACGAGCGCCTCGCGCTCGGGGGTGAGGGCGAGGATCGTCCCGTTGCCGGGGAGCGCGATCCCCATCGCCTCGCACAGCACGTTCATCGAGTTCGCCGTGAACATGCCCGAGCACGAGCCGCCCGACGGGCACGCCTTGCACTCGATCTCGTACAGCTCGGCGTCGGTCATCTGGCCGCGCGCCCGCTTGCCGACCGCCTCGAACGCGGTGGTGAGGTCGATCGGCGTGCCGTCGGAGAGCTGCCCCGCCTTCATGGGACCGCCGGAGACGAAGACGGTCGGGACGTCGACGCGCAGCGCGCCCATCACCATCCCGGGGACGATCTTGTCGCAGTTCGGGATGCAGACGAGCGCGTCCAGCATGTGCGCGTTCATCATCGTCTCGATCGAGTCCGCGATGAGCTCGCGCGACGGCAGGCTGTAGAGCATGCCGGGGTGGCCCATCGCGATGCCGTCGTCGACGCCGATGGTGTTGAACTCGAACGGGACGCCGCCCGCCTTGCGGATCTCGTCCTTCGCGACCCGCCCGTACTCCTGGAGATAAAAGTGGCCCGGGATGATGTCGATGTGGCTGTTCGCGATGCCCACGAACGGCTTGTCGAAGTCCTCGTCCTTGAGCCCGGCCGCGCGCAGCAAGCTGCGGTGGGGGGCCCGCTCGAAACCCTTCTTGATGGCGTCGCTTCGCACGGGACTTTTCTCGCGGGAAGCGTGCGCGAAGTCAACCTGCCCTCCCGCTCGCCCGCCGGGGCCCGCTCCCGCTCCGGCTCCCCGCTCGCACGGCCGCCCGGGAACCGTTAATGAAACGTTCGTGCGCCCGGCGACGTTCGAGGAGGCGGTGCAGCGGATCCGCGCGGCCCTGTCCGTCCGGCCCGCCGCGCCTCTCGAGGTTCCCGGGTTCCGGCGCGCGGCGGTGCTCGTGCCGCTCCTCGACCGGCCGTCCGGCCCGACGCTGCTCTTCACGCGCCGCACGGAGCGTGTTCCGTCGCACAAGGGAGAGATCTCCTTCCCGGGCGGTGCGCTGGAGCCCGGCGAGGACGCGGAGGCGGCCGCGCTGCGGGAGGCGGACGAGGAGGTCGGCCTCCCGCCCGGAGCGGCGGAACTCCTCGGCGCCCTCGACGACGTCCCGAGCGTCACGCGGTTCGTGGTGACGCCCATCGTCGCCGCGGTCCGCGCCCCGCCCGGCGCCTTCCGGGGGGCGGAGTTCGAGGTGCACGAGCCCTTCGAGCTCCCGCTGGCCGCGCTCCGCGACGCGTCGCAGCGGCGGTCTTCGCTGTT
>JAHWYA010000075.1 GCA_020028115.1 Anaeromyxobacter sp. | reverse complement strand
CTTCGCACCCGCCGGGGCGTCCGGAACGTCGTCTTCCGTCGAAAAATCGACCGCGCAAAATGTGTCGTGGACTGGCACGGTCAAAGTTGTCCGGGTGAGTCCACTAAGCCCAGATGATTGACGGGTTTCGAGGGGTCAGTCCGGGCAATCCCTGACGGTGGTCAAAGCTGCACCCCCTCCGGTCGGTGCGATGCGGCCCCATGCCTCGCCCCGCGGACGAGGGGACGCGCAAAGGTTGCGCTGCGGCGTATTGCTGGAATGTGTGGCAATTCCCGTAGCTTGCAAAGCAACTCGCGCTCGCTAGGCTGCCGTCCATCCGGAGGACGGAATGAACGAAACGGGCTTCGAAGCGTTCGCGAAGGGCGTCTCGCGACGCGACTTCATCAAGGTCTGCTCCGCCGCCGCGGCCGCGGTCGGGCTGCCCGCCTGGGCGGGCGAGAAGATGGCGGAGAACGCGGCGAAGGGCCGGAAGCCCTCGGTCGTCTGGCTCCACTTCCAGGAGTGCACCGGGTGCACCGAGTCGCTCCTGCGCACGAGCCACCCGGACGTCGGCGCGCTCGTCCTCGACCTCGTCTCGCTCGACTACCACGAGACGCTCGCCGCCGCCGCGGGCCACCAGTTCGAGGCGTCGCTCGAGGCGGCGAAGAGGAAGGGCGGCTACGTGCTCGTCGTCGAGGGCGCGATCCCGACCAAGCTCGACGGGAACTACTGCGTCATCGGGGGCAAGACCGCGGTCCGCTCGCTCGTCGAATGCGCCGAGAAGGCGGCGGCGATCATCTGCATCGGCTCCTGCGCCTCCTGGGGCGGGGTCCCTTCCGCGGACCCGAACCCGACCGGCGCGACCGGCGCGCCGCAGCTCCTGAAGGAGAAGGGGATCTCGAAGCCGACCGTCACGCTCCCGGGCTGCCCCGCGAACCCCTACAACCTCCTCGGCACCGTCCTCCAGTTCGCGACGTTCGGCACGCTCCCGAAGCTCGACGAGAAGGGGCGCCCCGCCTTCGCCTACGGGCGCGTCATCCACGAGGACTGCCCGCGCCGCCCGCACTTCGACGCCGGCCGCTTCGCGGGCGTCTACGGCGACGAGGGGCACCGCAACGGCTGGTGCCTCTACAAGCTCGGCTGCAAGGGGCCGCAGACCCACGCCAACTGCTCGCTCCTCCACTTCTGCGAGGTGCCCGGCGCGTGGCCCATCGGCATCGGCCACCCCTGCGTCGGCTGCACCGAGCAGGAGGTCGCGTTCCGCATCCCGCTGCACACGACCGTGCCGATCGAGAAGCCCACGGCGCCGATGGCCTACCCGGGCGTGGCGCCGGAGCAGGGGCAGGTCTCCGCGGTCGCGGCGGGCGTCGCGGGCCTCGTCGTCGGCGCGGCGGCGGGCGCGGGCTGGCTCGCCTCCCGCAAGCTCGCGCGCGAGCCGGGCGCGACGGTCGAGGACGGGAAGGAGTGAGCGCCATGGCCGAGATGACCCGCAGGACCGCGCTCCGGACGCTCGGCGCCGCCGGCGCGGCGTGCGCCGCCCTCGCGCCCGGCGAGGCGGAGGCGCGCGTCGCCCGCCAGCCGGACCCGGAGGATCACGGCCTGCTCGTGGACGTCGTGCGCTGCATCGGGTGCCGCGCGTGCGTGACGAGGTGCAAGGAGGCGAACGGCAAGCCCCCCGACGTGCGGACCGTCGCCGGCGCCGCGTACGACGCGCCCGTCGACCTGAACGCCACCACGCTCACCGTCATCAAGCGCTGGGCGGGGGAGCGGGAGGCCGGGTTCGTGAAGGCGCAGTGCATGCACTGCGTCCACCCCGCCTGCGCCTCCGTCTGCATGATGAAGGCGCTCCACAAGGGCGAGCACGGGATCGTCGAGTACGACGTCTCGAAGTGCGTGGGCTGCCGGTACTGCCAGATCGCCTGCCCGTTCAACGTGCCGAAGTTCGAGTGGGCGAGCGTCGCGCCGCGGATCGTGAAGTGCGAGCTCTGCCGGCACCGCGCGAAGGACGGCAAGGGGCCCGCCTGCGCCGAGGTCTGCCCGCGCGACGCCGTGACCGCCGGCAAGCGCGGCGCGCTCCTCGCCGAGGCGCGGCGCCGGATCGCGGAGCGCCCGCGCGCGTACGAGCGGGAGGTGTACGGCGAGACCGACGGCGGCGGCACGAACGTGCTGTACCTCGCGCCCGTCGACTTCGCGGTGCTCGGGCTCCCCGAGCTCGGCAGGGACCCCGCGCCCGCGCTCTCCGAGGTGATCCAGGGCGGCATCTACCAGGGGTTCGCCGCGCCACTCGTGCTCCTCGGCGCGCTCTCGATCGTCACCTGGAAGAACGCCCGCGCCGCGCGGAAGGAGGAGGAGCGATGAGCGCCCCCGCACGTCCGGTGGAGGGCAGGTTCTTCACCCCCGCCATCCAGATCATGCTCGCGCTGTGGGGGCTCGGGACGGTGGCCGGGCTCTACCGGTTCACCCACGGGCTCGGCGCCGCGACCTCGATGAACGACGGCTACCCGTGGGGCCTCTGGATCGCCTTCGACGTCGTGGTCGGGACGGGGCTCGCGAGCGGCGGCTACGCGATGGCGCTCCTCGTGTACGTCTTCAACAAGGGGCGGTACCACCCGCTCGTCCGGCCCGCCCTCGTCACGAGCCTCCTCGGCTACTCCGTCGCGGGGGTCGCGGTCGCCTTCGACCTCGGCCGCTTCTGGAACATGTGGCGGATCCCGGTCTCGGTCTGGGACTGGAACGGGACCTCGGTGCTCCTCGAGGTCGCGCTCTGCATGATGGCCTACACGGCCGTCCTCTTCCTCGAGGTGTCGCCGGCGCTCCTCGAGCGCTGGGCCGCCTCGGGCCGCGAGGACCGCGCCGCCCTCGCGCGCGCGTGGCTCCCCCGCGTCGAGCGCGCGCTCCCGTTCGTCGTCGCGGTGGGCCTCGTCCTCCCGACGATGCACCAGTCGAGCCTCGGCTCGCTCCTCCTCGTCGCCGGGACGAAGCTGCACGGCCTGTGGCACACGGGCCTCCTGCCGCTGTTGTTCCTCCTCACCGCCGTCGCGATGGGCTACGCCGTCATCTACTTCGAGTCGATCTTCTCCTCGGTCGCCTTCCGGCGGCCGCTCGAGACGCGGCTCCTCGGCCGGCTCGGCGTCTTCATCGCGGGCGTCATCGCGGCGTTCGTCGTCGTCCGGTTCGCGGGCCTGTTCCTCTCCGGCCGGATCGGGCTCACCGTCTCCTCCGGCGTCCACTCCTTCTTCTTCTGGGCGGAGACGCTCCTCTTCCTCGGCGCGGCCTGGCTGTTCATGCAGCAGGGTGTCCGGGCGCACGCGCCCGGCCAGCTCCAGGCGGCGCTCCTCGCGCTGTTCGCCGGCGCGATGTACCGGATCGACGCGTTCCTGACCGGGTTCAACCCCGGCCAGAACTGGGTCTACTTCCCGTCGCTGCCGGAGCTGTTCGTCACCCTCGGCCTCGTCGCCACGGAGACGATGGCCTACGTGTTCCTCGTCCGGAAGTTCCCGATCCTCGCCGGCGTCACCGCGCCGGCGTCTCGCACCGTGCCCGCGGCCGCGGCGCGGCAGGGGGTGGTGTCATGAGCAAGCGCGTCACGATCGATCCGATCACCCGGATCGAGGGGCACCTCCGCATCGACCTCGAGGTGGACGGCGGCGCCGTGACGAAGGCGTGGTCCACCGGTACGATGTGGCGCGGCTTCGAGCAGATCCTGAAGGGGCGCGATCCCCGCGACGCCTGGGTGTTCACCCAGCGGATCTGCGGGGTCTGCACGACCGTGCACGCGATCGCCTCGGTGCGCGCGGTCGAGAACGCGCTGTCCCTCGAGATCCCGCTGAACGCGCAGCTGATCCGGAACCTCATCGTGATCGCGCACGGGCTGCACGACCACATCGTGCACTTCTACCACCTGTCCGCGCTCGACTGGGTCGACGTGACGAAGGCGCTCGCCGCCGATCCGGCGAAGGCGTCGCAGCTCGCCGAGTCGCTCTCCTCGTGGCCGGGGAACTCGCGGCACCAGCTCGCCGCGGTGAAGGAGAAGCTCCAGGGCTTCGTCGCCGCCGGCCAGCTCGGGATCTTCCAGAACGGCTACTGGGGCCACCCGGCGATGAAGCTCTCGCCCGAGGTGAACCTCCTCGCCGTCGCCCACTACCTGCAGGCGCTCGAGATCCAGCGGAAGGCGAACCAGGCGGTCGCGATCCTCGGGTCGAAGACGCCGAACATCCAGAACCTCGCGGTCGGCGGCGTCGCGAACGCCATCAACCTCGACAGCCCCGCCGCGCTCAACATGGAGAAGCTGTACCAGGTGAAGACGCTGCTCGACGAGGTCCAGCAGTTCGTCGACCAGGCGTACATCCCGGACATCTGCGCCATCGGCGGCATGTACGCCGAGTGGGCGAAGTACGGCGCGGGGGTCACGAACTACCTCGCCGTGCCGGACCTCCCGCTCGACGCGAAGGCGACCCGGTTCTCGATCCCGGGCGGCACGATCATGAACGGGGACCTCGGCACGCTGCGGCCGATCGCGTCGTTCCAGGACCCCTACTTCAAGGAGAACGTGACCGAGTCGATCGCGCGCTCCTGGTACCAGGGCGACTGGCAGAAGCACCCGTTCGCGGAGGACACCGTCCCGGCCTACGCGCCCTGGGACGAGAACGGCAAGTACTCCTGGGTGAAGGCGCCGCGCTTCGACGGCAAGCCCATGCAGGTCGGGCCGCTCGCGCAGATGCTCGTGGGCTACGCGCAGGGGCACCCGCGCATCAGGTTCTGGGTGGACAAGGTGCTCGACACGGCCGGGTCCATCGCGAAGGCGAAGCTCTCGCCGGCGGTGCTCCACTCGACGCTCGGACGCCACGCGGCGCGCGCGGTCCGCTGCGCGGTGCTCGCGGACGAGGCGCAGAAGCACTGGAAGCTGCTCGTCGAGAACATCGGGAAGGGGGACACCGCGATCTTCAACCCGCCGACCTTCCCGAAGGGCGAGGTCCGCGGCTTCGGCTTCCACGAGGCGCCGCGCGGCACGCTCTCGCACTGGGCGGTGATCGCGGACGGGAAGATCCAGAGCTACCAGGCGGTGGTCCCGTCGACCTGGAACGCCGGGCCGCGGGACGGGAAGGGGCAGATGGGGCCGTACGAGGCGTCCCTCGTCGGCAACCCGATCGCCGACCCGGAGAAGCCGCTCGAGGCGCTCCGGACGGTGCACTCCTTCGACCCGTGCCTCGCCTGCGCCATCCACACGGTGGACGCGGACGGGAACGAGGTCTCGCAGGTGAAGGTGGTGGGCGCGTAGCGGGGTGCAGCAGGGGGAGGCGAGGGGCGGGCCAGAGCCGGCCGCCCCTCGCCACTTCCCTTTCACGCGGCCAGCTCACCCGTGGGCGCGTGGGTGAAGACCGTCCGGAGCGGCGCGCTCAGCTGCTCGGCGCGCCCGCCGCGGATGTAGCTCTCGAGCTGGTCGATCGACCACTGCTTGTCCTCGACGACGAGCTCCACGAGGTCGAGGAGGGAGATCACCCCGACCATCTCGCCGGCCTCCACCACTGCCAGGTGGCGGGTGTGGTGGGCCCTCATGAGGTCGGCGGCCTCCCGCTCGCTCGCCGAGGGCGAGACCACCGGGAGCTGGATCGGGACGGCGCGGGCGACGGCGGTGCGCTCGGGGTCGGCGCCCCGGCCGACCGCGGCGAGCAGGTCGCGCTCGGTGACGAGCCCGACGAGCTTCGCGCCGCGGCGCACCCCGACGGAGCCGATGCCGCGCTCCGCCATGAGGCGCGCGGCCTGGGCGCACGTGGCGTTCTCGTCGAGAGAGACGACGGTGCGGACGACGTGGTTCTCGATGCGGGCCATGGTTCTTTCCTCTCCTCGTTTCGCGCCGGGGGTGGGTTGCCGGCGTCGACGGGGACCATCCTGCACCCGCCGGCGCGCGGCGCTCAGTCGCAAGAACGGATGAGCCATCAGGAACACTGATGGCCGGAGCACGCGGGCGCCGCCTCCTGCTATGCTGCGCCGCATGGGAAGAATCGACCCTCGCAAGCTCGAGACGTTCCGCGTCGTCGCCCAGACGCGGAAGATCTCGAGCGCCGCGAAGCTCCTCCACCTCTCGCAGCCCGCCGTCACCGCGCAGGTCCGCGCGCTCGAGGAGGAGTGTGGGCGCGCGCTGCTGCTCCGGTCCTCGCGCGGCGTGACGCCGACCGACTGGGGGCTCCGCCTCCTCGAGGCGGCGAAGCACCTCCACGAGGTGCTCGGCGACGTCGAGTCCGCCCTCCAGGGCGCGCCCGCCGTCGAGGAGGAGATCGTCGTCGGCGCGTCGATGAACGCGGCCGCCTACCTCCTGCCGCCCCTCGTCGCGGGGTACCGGGCGATCCACGGGCGGGTCCCGTTCCGGGTGCAGGTGGCGAACACCGCGCGCGTCCTCGAGTGGGTGGCGGACGGCCGCGTCCCGCTCGGCCTCGTCGAGGCGCGGCAGCGCTCGCCGCGCGCCCACCTCGAGAAGTACCTCGAGGACGAGCTCGTCGCGGTCGCGGCGGCCTCGGCGCGCGACCTCTGCCGGATCTCGCGCGCGGCGGACCTCACCAAGGTCCCGCTGCTGATGCGCGAGCCGGGCTCGCACACCCGCGCCGTCGTGGAGGAGGCGATCGGCCGCGCGGCCGGGGCGCACGTCGTGAAGCGCCCCGAGCTGCTCTTCGGGTCGAACCAGTCGATCAAGATGGCCGCCGTCGCCGGGCTCGGCGTCGCCTTCGTGTCCCGCTGGTCCGTGCAGGTCGAGGTGGCCGCGGGGACGCTCAAGGTGCTGCCGCTGCGCGACCTCCGGGTGGTCCGCGCCTTCTCGTGGGCGGTCGCCTCGCGCGAGGCCCACGGCGGCGCGGGCCGCTTCCTCGCGTGGGCCCGCCGGAACCCGCCGTCCCGGCCCTAGATCTCGCGTGCGCGGCCCGCCGCGCAGAGGCCGGTTATCATCCCCGCCGTGCCGCGCACTGCGTCCGCGCCTTCGCCTACGCTCCCGGACGGCCGCGCAGCGGCGCTGCGGCCGCTGCTCGACGCGCTCGACGCTGGGCTCGACCGCGCCGCGCGCATCGCCGCGGATCCGGTGGAGCTCCCGCGCCGGTACCGCGACCCGCTCGATCAGGAGGTCGCGGCGCTCTTCGCCGCGAGCCTCGCCTACGGGCGGGCCGACGTCTTCAAGCCGGTCCTCGTGCGGCTCCTCGACGCGATGGCCCCGTCGCCGGCCGCGTTCGTGCGCGCCTTCGCCCGCGCGCCGCGCGCGGGCGCCTTCCCGTTCGCGGTCTACCGCTTCAACCGGCCGGCGGACCTAGCC
>JAHWYA010000534.1 GCA_020028115.1 Anaeromyxobacter sp. | reverse complement strand
CCCGCGCCTCCGGAGAGCGAGGGCCCGCTCGCACGGCCGACCGACGTCGCGTCTCGTGCCCGCGGCGGGCGCCTCCCGCGGGGGGCTCGCCCACACGCCGGGCGGAGACCACCGTCTCCGCGGAAGGGGACCTACGGATGAAACGGACCTTGGTGTGGGCGGTGGCCGCGGCGGCGCTGGGCCTCGCGGCGTGCGGTGACGACGACGACGACAACGGCGGGGCCGCGGCGCCTGGCCCGCAGGCGTGCACGCCCCCGGCGACGGCGACGGCGCCGTTCGCGGCGATTCAACCCATCCTCACGAGCAGGTGCGGGAGCTGCCACGGCACGACGTTCGGAAGCGCCGACCGGGCGACCGCCTACGCGGCTGCCGCCTCGCGCGTGAACACCACCTCGCCGGACAGCAGCGTGCTCCTCCAGAAGGGCGACGGCCGGACTGCTCACGGCGGCGGCGATGCACTCGTCGACCCGGCGGAGGTGACGAGCGTCACCGCCTGGATCCGGGAGTGCGCGCAGAACAACTAACTCGCGCGACACCACCGCGACGACGACGCCGTAGCGAGCGGGGGCTCGGGGGGGCGCGCGAGGCCCGCAAGGCCGAGCGCCCCTCCGCGCCCATCACTCGAGGTCGATCTCCTGGATGCGCGCTCCGTCCTCGAGGACGTAGTAGACCCGCACCTTCGTGCCCTGGGCGAGGCTCGACGCGGCGCCCGCGGGCTTCCCGTCGCGGTCGACGAGCTGGACGTCGGGGCCGGCGCGGTAGGTGACCGCGCCGGCGGCCGTCGTACCCTTGATCTCGCCCTTGGCCGCGTCGACGACGACGACGGTCGCGCGGTCGCACTTCGTCGCGGGGGTGGGCTGCACGACCCGCGGCGCGGGGTACGGGCCGGCGGCGAGGGCGAGGGCGAGCAGGGGGGCGGCGGAGGTCATGCCCGCAGTATCGCGCCGCCGGCAGCCCGGGCTCAACCGCGGCGTGCGGCGGCGCGCCGCGTCACGGGTCGCGGACGATCGCGGGGTCGTCCTTCGAGGCGTAGACGTCGTCCCAGATGGACTCGGGCGCGGGGTCCGGGCTCTCCTCGGCGAACCGGACCGCCTCCTCGACGGCGCGAGCGACGTCGGCCTCGATCCGCTCGAGCTCCTGGGCGGACGGGTCGCCGCCGGCGGCGCGCAGGCGCTCGAGCAGCACCTCCAGCGGATCGTGCCGCTTCTGCTGCTCGACCTCCTCGCGCGTGCGGTACGTGGCGGGATCCGCCATGGAGTGGCCGCGGTAGCGGTACGTGCGCGCCTCGAGGAGGACCGGCTTGCCCCCCTCCGGCCGGCACTCCGCCGCGGCGCGCGCCACGGCGTCGCGCACGGCGAGGACGTCCATGCCGTCCACCGCCTCGCCGCGGACGTCGTACGCCGACGCCCTGCGCCACACCTCCGCGACCGCGGAGCTCCGCTCGATCGACGTCCCCATCCCGTAGCGGTTGTTCTCGCAGATGAAGACGACCGGGAGCTTCCAGACCGCCGCCATGTTGAGCGACTCGTGGAAGGCGCCGTTGTTCACCGCCGCGTCGCCGAAGAGCACGACGACGACGCCGTCCTTCTTCTGGTACCGCTGCGAGAACGCGACGCCGACGGCGAGCGGGATCTGCGCGCCGACGATGCCGTGCCCGCCGTAGTTGTGGCGGGCGGCGTCGAAGAGGTGCATCGAGCCGCCCTTCCCCTTCACCGCGCCGGTCGCCTTGCCGTACAGCTCCGCCATGACGACGCCGGGCGGCGTGCCCCAGGCGAGGGCGTGCCCGTGATCCCGGTAGGCGTTCACGAGGTAGTCGCGCTCGCCGTCGAGCGCGCGCCGGACGCCGATCGCCACCGCCTCCTGCCCGATGTACAGGTGGCAGAACCCCCCGATCTTCCCCTCCGTGTAGACGCGCCCCGCGGTCTCCTCGAAGCGCCTGAGGAGGAGCATGTCGCGATAAGTGGCGAGCAGGTCGCCCCGCGCCTCGGCGCGGCGCTCGGCCGCCCGGCCGGACTGCTGCGAACGTACGGACGGCTCCGGGGTCATGCCCCTGAAGTAAGGGCGCGGCGCCGGTTTTCAATGGAAGTGGCGCCTCATCCGGCTCCACCTGCGCTCGCAGGCACCCAAACGGGCGCGAGGGACGTCACCGCGCCGGCGCGACCCGCGGCAGGAGCCGCCGGAGCGCGAGCTCGGTCTTCGCGTCCTCGATCTCCCCCCGCTCGCACGCGGCGAGCGCCTCGCCGAGCTCGCGCCAGACGAGCACGGCCCCCTCCTCGAGCGGCGACCCGTCGCCCTCCTGCGGCGCCGCGGCGACGTCGGGCCCCGGCGGGCGCGCGACCTCCGCCGCGAGGAGGTGGATCTTCTCCGAGACGATGCCGGGGAGCGGAAAGAACGGGCCGCCGAGCGGCTCGAGGGAGGCCGGGTCGACGGCGAGCCCCGCCTCCTCGTGCACCTCGTCCGCGGCCCGCCTCCGGAGCGCGTCGAGCCCGAGCTCCCCCGGCTCGAGGACGCCGGCGACGAGCTCCTCGACGAGGAGGTACTCCGGCTCGGGCAGCACCGCGACCCGCCCCCGCCGGAAGTAGGCGGCGGGGCGGAGCCCGCGGCGGGTGAGGATCTCGATCCCCCGCCCGGTCCGCGCCCACAGGCAGACCGCGACCGCGTCGAGCGTGGGCCGGTCGATGACGTCGATCGGGTACTCGCGGC
>JAHWYA010000533.1 GCA_020028115.1 Anaeromyxobacter sp. | reverse complement strand
CCACGCCGCCGGGGTGCGGCCCGTCTTCAAGCGGGTGGACACCTGCGCCGCCGAGTTCGAGGCCTTCACCCCGTACCTCTACTCGACCTACGAGGAGGAGTGCGAGGCGGCCCCGACCGACCGGCCCAAGGTGATGATCCTCGGCGGCGGCCCCAACCGGATCGGCCAGGGGATCGAGTTCGACTACTGCTGCGTGCACGCCTGCTTCGCGCTGCGGGAGGCCGGGTTCGAGACCATCATGGTCAACTGCAACCCGGAGACGGTCTCCACCGACTACGAGACGGCCGACCGGCTCTACTTCGAGCCGCTCACCCTCGAGGACGTGCTCGAGATCGTCCACGTCGAGAAGCCGAAGGGGCTCATCGTCCAGTACGGCGGCCAGACTCCGCTCAAGCTGGCGGTGCCGCTCCACGAGCTCGGGGTGCCGATCTTCGGCACGACGCCGGACGCGATCGATCGCGCCGAGGACCGGGAGCGGTTCTCCGCGCTCATCGACAAGCTCGGTCTGCGCCAGCCGCAGAACGGCATGGCGCGGAGCCCGGAGGAGGCGTTCGCCGTCGCGCGCCGCATCGGGTACCCGGTGATGGTCCGCCCGTCCTACGTCCTCGGCGGCCGCGCGATGGAGGTCGTCTACGACGACGCGGACCTCGAGACCTACCTCCGCGAGGCGGTCCAGGCCTCGAACGAGCGGCCGGTCCTCGTGGACCGGTTCCTGCGCGACGCGGCGGAGGTCGACGTCGACGTCGTCTCCGACGGCAAGGACGTCGTCGTCGGCGGCGTCATGGAGCACATCGAGGAGGCCGGCATCCACTCCGGCGACTCCGCCTGCGCGCTCCCGCCGTTCAGCCTCGCCCCCGAGGTGATCCGCGAGATCGAGCGCCAGTCGATCGCCCTCGCGCGCGAGCTCGACGTCGTCGGCCTCATGAACGTGCAGTTCGCGATCCAGGGCAAGGACGTCTACGTCCTCGAGGTGAACCCGCGCGCGAGCCGCACCGTCCCGTTCGTCGGCAAGGCGACGGGCCTCCCGCTCGCGAAGGCCGGCTCGCTCTGCATGGTCGGCAAGAGCCTCCAGGAGGCGGGCGCGCTCGGGACGCCGCGCCCGAAGCACATCTCGGTGAAGGAGGCGGTCTTCCCGTTCGCCCGCTTCCCCGGCGTCGACACCGTGCTCGGGCCCGAGATGCGGTCGACCGGCGAGGTGATGGGCATCGACATGGACTTCGCCCGCGCGTTCCACAAGGCGCAGGCGGCGGCCGGCAACACGCTCCCGGCGTCGGGCGCCGGCAAGCGCGCCTTCGTCTCGGTGCGCGATCAGGACAAGGAGGCGATGGCGGAGGTCGCGCGCGCGCTCGTGAGGCTCGGGTTCGAGGTCCTCGCGACCGCCGGCACGCAGCGGTTCTTCGAGGCGAAGGGCATCGCCACGACGCCGGTGAAGAAGGTCCAGGAGGGCCGCCCGTCGATCGTCGACCGGATCAAGGACGGCGACGTCCACTTCGTGGTGAACACGACGGCCGGCAAGCGCGAGATCGCGGACAGCTACTCGATCCGGCGCGAGACCCTGATGAAGGGGCTGCCGTACTGCACGACGCTCACCGCCGCGCGCGCCGCGGTCGCCGCGATGGAGGCGGCGCGCGCAGGGGCACCGGGCGTCCGCTCGATCCAGGAGTATCACTCGGTCGCCCGTTGACACGGCGGCCCCGCGGTCGATACTGAGAGAGATGGAAGCGGCCGCCCCGGAGCTCCGGGCCGGCCGCCTGCTTTTTCGAGGAAGGTGAGAGAGATGTCCCAGCGCGTCCCCATGACCCCGGGCGGCCTCGTTCGGCTCAAGCAGGAGCTGAAGCGGCTCAAGAACGTCGAGCGCCCCAAGATCGTGAAGGAGATCGCGGAGGCGCGCTCCCACGGCGACCTCTCCGAGAACGCCGAGTACCACGCGGCGAAGGAGAAGCAGAGCCACATCGAGGGCCGCATCCAGCAGGTCGAGCACTGGATCGCGTCGGCCGAGGTGATCGACGTCTCGAAGCACGTCGGTGACCGCGTGGTGTTCGGCGCGACCGTGACGCTCGAGGACGCCGAGAGCGGCGACGAGGTCACCTACCGGATCGTCGGCGAGCTCGAGGCGGACCTGAAGCAGGGCCGCATCTCGGTCACGAGCCCCATCGCCCGCGCCCTCATCGGCAAGGAGGAGGGTGACGTCGCCGTGGTGCAGAGCCCCGGCGGCAAGAAGGAGTACGAGGTGAAGGGGGTGGAGTTCGTCGAGGAGGAGCTCCCCGGCGAGTCGGGCGAGTAGCTCCGGGCGCGCGTGTGTGCGCGCCGGCGCGCGTGTGTGCGCGCAGAGGACCTTCGTTCGCGGCAGATCCAGGAGGCCTTCGCCTCCGTGACGCGGAGTGACGCGGCAGTCACCCGTTCACGGGATGTTCATCTCCGAATGGATCGCGTCTAGTGCAGGCACGCCCGGAGTGAAAGGGAGTGCCGCGCTCATGACAGGGACGCACCGCCTCCTCTGGACCTTCGCGCTCCTCGCAGCAGCGGGCCGCGCCGGCGCGCAGGCGGCCGCGACCGAACCGCCGGCCTCGCCTTCCGCGGTGGAGTGGAGGTCGATGTCGCGGGCGAAGGTCGCGGTGCCGCTCCCGCCCTCGAGCCCCATGGCTGCGGAGCTCGCCGGGCGGGCGCCGCCGGCGAAGTGGCAGGATGTCCCACTTCCGCCGCCGC
>JAHWYA010000074.1 GCA_020028115.1 Anaeromyxobacter sp. | reverse complement strand
CTTCTGGGGGGGCCTTGGGGGCGGGGCCGGCACGGGGGAGAGTCTATCGACCTTTCCGCGCCCGGGCCAACGTCACGCGGCGGCCGCCTCGGCGGCGCCCCGGCGCGGCCGCGCCTTCAGCCAGATCGCGACGCCCACCGCGAAGATCGCCATCGACGTCCACTGGCCGACCCCGAGCCCCCGGACGACGCCGCGCTCGACGTCGGCGCGGAAGAGCTCGACCACCGTCCGGAGGACGGCGTAGCAGAGGAGCCAGGTCGCGAGCACCTGCCCGTGGAACGCCTTCCGCGGCCGGACGACGAGGACGAGGAGGAGGAAGATCGCGAGCTCGCCGAAGGACTCGTAGAGCTGCACCGGGTGGATCGGCACCGTGGTGAGCCGGTCGGTGGCGAGGAACGCCCCCGCGTTCTCGCGCGCCGCGAAGGTCTGGTAGGCGAGCGACTGCGGCGGGAACCTCACCGCCCACGGCAGGTGGGCGTGCACCGGGCCGCCCCAGCAGCAGCCCGCCGCGAAGCAGCCGATCCGCCCGAGGAAGTGGCCGAACGCGACGGACGGGATGAGCGTGTCCGCGTACGGCAGGAACGCCATGCGATGGCGGCGCATGTACCACCAGGCGGTGAGGGCCGCCCCGATGAACCCGCCGTAGAAGACGAGGCCGCCCTCCCAGAAGGCGAGGATCCGCGGCAGGCGGCCGACCGCCGTCGTCACGACCGCGCGCTCGCCGAAGTAGTCGCCCCAGTTCACGAGGATGAAGTAGACGCGGCTCCCCACCAGCGCGGCGACGAGGATCCAGAAGGAGAGGTCGGCGAGCCGCTCCGGGTCCTGCCCGCGCCGCCGCGCCTCTCGCTGGGCGAGCCAGATCCCGGTGAGGAACGCGGTCGCGATGAGGAGGCCGTAGGTGTGGAGCGGCAGCCGGAGCTCGCCGTCGAGGACGCCGGCGCGCCAGAGCACGGCGACGACGGCCGCGAGGAGCACCAGCGTCGTCGCGTCGTCGCGGAGCGCCGCGCCGACGCCGGCCCGGGAGCCTTCCTTCCGGGCGCGCCGGACGTAGGCGACGGTCCGGAGCACCGCGACGAGGAGGACGGCGAGGACCGCGACCGGCTTGCCGAAGCCGGCCGGGAGGACGAGGTGGAAGAGGACCGGGAGCATGGGGACCGGGCGCGCCTCAGGCGGCGCCCGCCTCCTTCTTCTTCAGGTCCGCCGAGGCCGCCTTCTGCGGCCCGGGGTGGACGATGAGCATCGCGACGCCGACCACGATGAGCGAGTCGGCGAGGTTGAACGTCGGCCACCGGATGTCCGGCCGGTTCCACCAGTACCACTCGACGAAGTCGATGACGTACCGGCGCGCGAGCCGATCGATGAAGTTCCCGACCGCGCCGGCGAGGACGAACGCGAGCGCCACCTGCAGGAAGCGCTCGTGCTCCTGGAGCTTGCGGTAGTAGTGGAGGATGAACCCGACCGCGCCGAGCGACACGAGCGTGAAGAACAGGTTCCGGAACCCCGGCGAGAAGCTCCGGAAGAGCCCCCACGCCGCCCCCGGGTTCTCGGCGTAGTTCATCCGCCAGACCGGGCGCCACACGTAGTGCGGGTCCTTCGCGATCGCCTCGAGGTGCTGGTGCCGGTAGAAGCCCTGGATCCGCTCGACGAGCCCCGCCTCGCCGGTCCGGTCGAACACCGTGGTGAGCCGCTCGACGGCGAGGAACTTCGTCCACTGATCGGCGACGACCAGCAGGAGGAAGAGCGCCGCGAGGAGCGCCCACTTGGACCGCGGCCCGCTCATGCCAGGGCGTCCGCGCACTTGGCGCACACGGTGGGGTGCTTCGGGTCGCGCCCCACGTCCTCGGCGTAGACCCAGCAGCGCTCGCACTTCACGCCCGGCGCCCGCGCGACCTCGGCCGAGAGCGGCCCCGCCGCGAGGACGACCTTCGAGACGATGAAGAGCGCGGGCAGCTCGGCGCGCGCCTCCTCGAGGAGCCGGAGCTGGTCGCCCTCGGCGCGCACGGTCACCATCGCCTCGAGCGGGGAGCCGATGAGCTTCGCGCGGCGGGCCTCCTCGAGCTTGCCCTGCACGACCTCCCGGACCTCGATGAGCCGCCCGTACCGCGCCTCGAGCGCGTCCGCGTCCGCCGGCCGCTTCCGGACGGGGAACCCGGCGAGGAAGACGCTCTCCGCCTTCTTCCCGGGCAGGTACCCCCACGCCTCGCTCGCGGTGAACGACAGCACCGGCGCGAGGAGCCGCACGAGGTCCTCGGCGACGAGGTGCAGGACGGTCTGGGCCGAGCGGCGCGGGCGCCCTCCGGTCTTCCAGGTGTAGAGCCGGTCCTTCACGACGTCGAAGTAGATGGCCGAGAGCTCGACCGCGCAGAACTGCATGGTGGCGTGGTAGGCGACGTGGAACTCGTAGTCCTCGTACGCCTTCAGCACCTTCTCCTCCCACGCGACGAGGCGCGCGAGGGCCCAGCGGTCGAGCGGCAGGAGCTCCGCCTCCGGCACGGCGTCCCTCGCCGGGTCGAAGCCCTCGAGCGCGCCGAGCGCGTAGCGGACGGTGTTGCGGATCTTGCGGTAGCCCTCGGCGAGGCCGGCCACGATCTCGTCGCCGATCCGGACGTCGTCGCGGTAGTCGGCGGCGGAGACCCAGAGCCGGAGGACGTCGGCGCCGTACTTCTTGATGATCTCCTCGGGGGCGACGGTGTTCCCGAGGCTCTTCGACATGGCCTTGCCCTGGCCGTCGAGCACGAACCCGTGGGTGAGCACCGCCTCGTACGGCGCGCCGGAGCGGATCGCGACGCCGGTGAGGAGCGAGGAGTGGAACCAGCCGCGGTGCTGGTCCGAGCCCTCGAGGTAGAGGTCCACCGGGACGCCGAGCCCCTCGCGCTCCGCGACCGCGAGCCACGAGACGCCCGAGTCCCACCACACGTCGAGGATGTCCTGCTCCCGGCGGAAGGCGCCCTTGCCGCACTTCGCGCAGGTGTGCCCCTTCGTGAATACCTCTGGGCCGCGGCGGTACCACGCCTCGATCCCGTCCTCCTCGAAGGCCTGCGCGACCCGCTCCATCACGGGGGGCGACACGAGCGGCTCGTCGCACCCCTCGCAGTAGAAGACCGGGATCGGCACGCCCCAGGTCCGCTGGCGGGAGAGGCACCAGTCCGGCCGGTTCTCGATCATGTTGTAGATGCGGTCGCGCCCCCAGTGCGGGATCCAGCGGACGCGGTCGATCTCGCGGAGCGCGGTCCCGCGCAGGTCGCCCTGGTCGAGCGCGAGGAACCACTGATCGGTGGCGCGGAACACCACCGGGTTGTGGCAGCGCCAGCAGTGCGGGTAGCTGTGCTTGAGCTTCGCGGCGGGGTTCGAGAGGAGGTGGCCGGACGCGTGGAGGTCCTGCACGATCTCCGCGTTCGCCGCGAAGATCTCCTTGCCGGCGTACTTCCCCGCCTCGGCGGTGAAGCGGCCCGCGCCGTCGACGGGGTTCAGGACCTGCAGCCCGTAGCGCAGGCCGACCTCGTAGTCCTCCTGGCCGTGACCCGGCGCGGTGTGGACGAGGCCGGTGCCGGCCTCGAGCGTCACGTGCTCGCCGAGGATCACCGGGCACTCGCGGCCCATGAACGGGTGGACGTAGCGGACGCCCTCGAGCGCCTTGCCCTCGAGGTAGGCGAGGATCCGCTCCGGCCGCGCGAGGTGCGCCGCCGCGACGGTCCCGCCGCCGCCCGTCGCCGCCTCGTGCGCCGCGGGCGAGTGGGGGACGGGCACGTCCGACATCGCGAGCTCGTCCGGCGCGACGTCGGCGAGGAAGCGCGCGAGGAGGTCCTTCGCGACGACCACCACCTGGCCGCGGAGGTCGTAGGCGACGTAGGTGAACTCCGGGTGGGCCGAGACGGCGAGGTTCGCCGGGAGGGTCCACGGGGTCGTCGTCCAGATGACGAGGCGCGCCTTCCGGCCTGCGAGCTTCGGGTCGGGCAGCGCGCCGACCACGTCGAAGGCGACGTAGATCGACGGCGAGGTGTGGTCCTCGTACTCGACCTCGGCCTCGGCGAGCGCGGTCCGGTCGGTGGTGCACCAGTAGACCGGCTTCTTCCCGCGGAAGAGGAAGCCCTTCTCCGCGACGCGCGCGAGGGCGCGGACGGTCGTGGCCTCGTACCCCTTCGACATCGTCTCGTACGGCCGCTCCCAGCGGCCGAAGCAGCCGAGCCGCTTGAACGACTCGCGCTGGCGGCCGATCCACTTCCGGGCGTACGCGCGGCAGGCCTCGATGATCGCGGGCTTGTCCATCTCGCGCTTCTTCGACCCGAGCTCCTTGTCGACCTTGAGCTCGATCGGGAGGCCGTGGCAGTCCCAGCCCGGGATGTAGTCGGCGACGTCGCCCTTCATGCTGCGGTACTTGACGATGAGGTCCTTCAGGATCTTGTTGAGCGCGTGGCCGATGTGGATGTCGCCGTTCGCGTACGGCGGCCCGTCGTGGAGCACGAACTTCTTCGCCCCCGGGCGCGCCGCGTTCTGCGCGACCATCTTCTCGAAGGTCCGCTGCGCCTCCCACTCGCGCAGGATCTCCGGCTCCCGCTGCGGGAGGTTGGCCTTCATCGGAAAGCCGGTCTTCGGAAGGTGGATCGTCTCTTTGTAGTCCACGGTCGCCTTTGGCCTCGGAAAGACAAGGGTTCTAGCAGCGGCAGGGGTGGCGATCAACGAACGCGCGAGGGGCGACCGCGTTGCGGCGCGGCGGGGTGGCCGATACCCTTGGCGCGCCATGCCGGGGCCGACGAGGAAGACGACGCGCCAGCCGGGCGCGCGCGCGAAGCGGCGGACCCCTCGGACGAAGCGGCTCCGCGTCGTCGTGCTCTCCCGCAACAGGAAGCTCTACTCGACCCGGCGGCTCGTCGAGGCCGCGAAGGCGCTCGGGCACGCGCCGCGCGTGCTCGACACGCTCCGCTGCAACATGGTGGTCGCGCGGGAGCAGGCGCGCATCCTCTACCGCGGGGAGGAGCTCTCGGCCGACGACGTGCACGTCGTCATCCCCCGCATCGGCGCCTCGATCACCGGGTACGGCCTCGCCGTCGTGAACCAGCTCGACCTCATGGGCGTCCCGGTCCTGAACGCGGCGGTCCCGATCGCGCGCTCCCGCGACAAGCTCCGCGCGCTGCAGCTCCTCGCGCGCTTCGGCATCGACATCCCGCGCACGGTGATGTGCCGGTACCGCGACGAGGTGGAGGGCGCGGTGTCGATGGTCGGCGGGCTCCCCTGCATCATCAAGCTCATCCAGGGCACGCAGGGCGTCGGCGTCATGATCGCGAACACCGAGGCGGAGGTGTCGGGGATGCTCGACACGCTCTGGACGCTCGGCCAGGAGATCCTCCTGCAGGAGCTCGTCGCGGAGTCGCGCGGGAAGGACGTCCGCGCGCTCGTCGTCGGCGACCGGGTGGTCGCGGCCATGCGGCGGACCGCCCGGGCGGGCGAGTTCCGCTCGAACATCCACCGCGGCGGCGTCGCGGAGGCGGTGAACCTCGAGCGCGAGTACGCCGAGGCCGCGGTGAAGGCGGCGCGCGTCATGGGGCTCGAGGTCGCCGGCGTCGACATGCTCGAGGCGCGGACCGGGCCGAAGATCATGGAGGTGAACTCCTCCCCGGGCTTCGAGGGGCTCGAGGCCGCGACCGGGCTCGACATCGCGAAGCTGTACGTGCAGCACGCGGTCGAGTTCGCCGACGCGCGCCTCGCGCGCGCCGCGCCCGGCCACCTCGTGTAGGCAGGCCGAAACAACCGAGCAGGCAGGCGCCTGTCCCTCGTTCCTTTCGGGGCGTGCACGTACAATCCGCCGCCCGTGCCGCCCAGGACGCTCCCCGCAGAGCCCGTCTCGCTCGTCCTCTACGAGGATCCGCTGTCCCCCTGGTGCCTCGTCGCCGAGCGCCGCGTCCGCGCCGCGCTCGAGGACCTGCAGGGCGCGTTCACGCTGAGGCTCGAGCCGTTTCCGCTGCGGGCGGAGCCGAGCGCGCTCTCGGCGGCGGAGCGCAGAGCCCTCGTCCGCGCGGCGCGCAAGGCGTCCCGCGAGCCGGAGGCGGCCGGGACGACGCCGGAGCTGTGGCTGCTGCGCGACCCACCGCACTCGACGATGCCCGCGCTCGCCGCCCTCGTCGCCGCCCGGCTCCAGGGCGCGGCGCGCGAGGCGGCGCTCCGCGATGCGCTCCGCGACGCGGCGCTCGTGCGCGGCATCGACGCGACCCGCCGCGACGTGCTCATCGAGCTCGCGACGGCCGCCGGGCTCGACGTCGCCCGGTTCGACACCGCGCTCTCCGCGCCGGCGACGGAGCGCCGGGTCCTGGAGTCGTTCGACGAGGCGCTCGGCAAGGGGATCGAGGCCGCCCCCGCGCTCGTCGTGGGCGACGAGTGGCTCGTCGCGGGGCCGAGGACCGCGGACGAGTACCGGGGCGTGCTGCGCCGGTACGCGGCGGCGCGCCTCGGGCTCCAGAACATGCGGGTCGTACACTAGCCTACGTGCGGAGCCGGCACGCCGTGCGCTGGCGGCGCTCCGGCTCGCGACGCGATCTCCGTGTCGACGCGGGCTTGGACTCGGCACGCCCGCTGCTAACATGAGGCTTCGTCCGGGGCGCAACGTCGGCTTCGGTGAATGCCGGTCCGCCCCCGCCCGTCCTCACGGTGCGGGTCCGACCGCCCGAGGAGACCTCATGAAGCGTGCCCTTTGGATCGTCCCGCTCTTCGCCGCCGCCGCGGGCTGCATCGTCGTCCCGGCGCGGCGAGTCCACACGACGTACACCCCGCCGCCGCCGGCCTACGATCCCGGGCCGCCGCCGGTCGTCGAGGCGCCGCCGCCCGTCGCGCCGGCCCAGGTCTGGTACAACGGCGAGCACTTCGTGCCGGAGCGGCTCGGCGGCGGCTGGTGCTACGAGCCGGCGGCCCACGTGCACGACTACTACCCGGACCAGCCGGACGTGTACGTCGTCGACGGCGGGTACTACTCCTACCGCGGGCCGTTCGTGTTCTCGTACTACGAGGGCCACCCGCTGCCGGGCGGCAGCTGGTGCGGGCTCCGCGGGCCGCACTCGCACGACTACGCTCCGCCCCCGATCCGCGACTTCGAGTACCGGCGCGGCCACGGCTACGTCTACGTCGGTCCGTACCGCCCGAACCGTCCGCCGCCTTCCGCGTACTGGCCGACACCGCGGCGCCATGTCGTCGCGCCTGCGCCTGCGCCGCGCGAGTCGTGGCGGAACACCCCCGCCCCCGCGCCCGTGCCCGCGTACCAGCCGCAGGCTCCCAGGCCGATCCAGGATCAGTGGAACCCGGGCACGCCGCGGATCCC
>JAHWYA010000532.1 GCA_020028115.1 Anaeromyxobacter sp. | reverse complement strand
GTGAGGCCGGCCGCGGGGCCCGAGACCTGCCGCCACGCGTAGGCGAGGCCGCCCGTCCCGGCGCTGCCGGTGCCGTCGAGGGTCACCGGGAAGTCCACCGCGGCCGTGGCCGGGGCGACGGCGCGCGCGACGGGGAGCTCCGTGCCGGCGAGCGCCGCGAACACCTCGACGCGCGCGGGCGGGGAACGGATCCCCGCCTCCTGCACCGAGACCTCGAAGACGTACCGCGCCGGCTCCGGGGCGACGAAGGAGGCGCGCTCGGACGCGGCGGCCTCGAGCGTGACCGCGGGACCGTCGACCTGGCGCCACGCGAAGGTGGCCGCCGGACCGCGGTAGCTGCCGCTCGCGTCGAGGGCGACCGCGTCGCCGACGTGCGCGCGGACCGGGGAGACCGCGACCGCGGTCGCGACCGGTTGGTCGCCGAGGACGAGGACCGGGACCTCCGCGGCGCCCTCCTGGCCGCCGGCGTCGGTCGCGCCGAGCCGGAACACGTAGTAGCCGGGGGTCTGGAGCTGCGCCGCGAAGGCGGCGCCCGAGATCGAGCCGAGCGCCGGCGGGCCGAGGAGCTGGTCCCACTGGAAGGCCAGCGCGCCGCCGTTCGCGTCGGCGGAGAACTGGCCGCTCAGGCCGAGGGTCGCGCCGAGCGGGAGGGTCACGACGCGGCCGCCGTCGGCCCGGGGCGCGACGTCGTTCACCGCGACCTGGAGCCTGGCGGGGACGCTCGCCGTCGTGCCGCACGCGCCGACGGCCTCGAAGGCGTACGCGCCGGGCGCGCGCGCGACGAAGGTCGGGGCGCCGGTCGTCGCGCCCTTGAGCACCACGGGCGCGCCGGACGTCTGCGTCCACTTCACCGAGCAGGCGCCGCGGTCGCCGGTCGGATCCCGGACCGTGGAGGAGAGCCGGACGAGGCCCGGGTCCGTAGACCCCGGACCGCTGACCGCGACCTGCGGCCGGTGGTCGTTCGGGTCGGCCGGGTTGAAGCCGGAGGCGAGCTCGGCGGCGTCGGAGTAGCCGTCGCCGTCGGAGTCGACCGCGCGCGGATTCGAGCCGAGCGCGTACTCCTCGGCGTTGTTCAGGCCGTCCCGGTCGGGGTCGGCGAGCGCGTCGGAGGGATCGTTCGGGTCGAGCCCGTTCGCGATCTCCCATGCGTCGGACAGCCCGTCACAGTCGGTGTCGCCCTCGCACGCGGGGAGCGCGGCGCCGGAGCCGAACCGATCGACCCGGTTCGCCTGGGCGTTCGCGACGACGAGGTCGCCGTTCGGGAGCACCGCGACGCCGTTCGGCTCCGCGAGCTGGCCGGCCCCGGTCCCTAGGCTTCCGATCGTCGCGACCCGCGCGGCGTCCGCGCCGAGCTGCTGGACCGTGCCCGCGAAGGCGTCGGAGACGAAGAGGCCGCCGCCCGAGCGCGCGGCAACGCCGCCGATCATCCTGAGGCCGCCCACCGGCGTGGACCGGACCGGCGCGCCCGTCTCGGCGTCGAACGCGTGGAGCGTGCCGCCCGAGGCGGTGCGGTCCTGCGCGAGCCACACGGTGCCGCCGTCGACGGCGACGCCGGTGATGCGCGCCACGCCGCCCGCGGGCGGGATGAAATGGAGCCTCGTGCCGTCGAGGGCGTGCGCCTGGAGCGTGCCCGAGGGGTACGCGACCCAGATCTTGCCGCGCGCGCCGTCGAGCGCGAGGCCCACCGGCGCCTCCTGCGTCCCGAGCGACATCTCGCGGAGGACCCGGCCCGTGCTCGGGTCGAGGGTCGCGACCTTGCCGCTCCGCGTCGCCGCGACGACGATCCCCTGCCCCGCCGCGACGGACACGACGTCGCCGAGCACCTGCCCGACGATGGCGCCCTTCTTCGTCAGCCGGTACAGCCGGCCGGCGGAGTCGGCGACGAACACCTCGCCGGCGGCCGAGGCTGCGACGCTCCGCGGACCGACGATCCGCGCGGCGAGCGAGCCCTGGAAGGTAGGAGCCTGTGCGCCAGCCGCGAGCGGAGCGGCGGCGAGCGTCGCAACCCATGCATACACGAGGAGCCTGAGCGTCATGGCGCCGCGCGAATGCAAGCTGCGCGCCCCCATTCCGGGCAGCGCTGCTCCCGAAGCCGCCGTCCTACATCCCAGCCAAATCAGGGGATTCGTAATCTCGCCCTATGGTCAAGGGACGTTCCCTCGTCCCGCCGAGGGGCATATGGCCCAATGCGCGCGATTTGCCCCAACCACCGCTCACCCATCACGACCGCGGGAGTCGACGTCATACTTGACCGCGCGCAACGAGACTTCGTCTCGATCCGAGCGCGGCGCGACCGAGTCGCAGCGACGGTGCCGGCGGGATTGCGAGCGCGACGTCGCGGCCGAGGCGCGCGTCAATGCACTTGCGTCGCCTGGCCGTGCCGCGTGTGGCAGCGGAGGCAGAGCTCCTTGTACGGGAGCCGGAGCCCGGCGCGGAGCGCCTTCACGGAATGTGGATCGTGGCAGGTGTGGCAGACGATCCGGCCGTTCTCGCCGAGCGGCAGCCCCGCGGGCGTCGCGCGCGCCGGGACGTCGAACGGGTGGCGCATACGCCCGGGGTCGTGGCACTGCGCGCACAGCGCGACGGGATCGTTCCGCGACCCGCGCTGGCCGGGCGCGTGACAGCGCTGGCAGAGCGGCTTGCCCTCGTGGGCGTGCGGGTCCTCGACCGCGAGGATCTCGGCGTCGGGCCGCGGCGCGTAGTCGAGCG
>JAHWYA010000531.1 GCA_020028115.1 Anaeromyxobacter sp. | reverse complement strand
GGTAGACGCCGGCCGCCACGCCGAGGGCGGCCGCGATCGTGGCGGCGAGCACGAGCCGCCGGTGGCGGTGGACGAAGGAGGCGGGCGGCTCGGGCACGGCGAGGAGCTTCTCGCGCAGCTCCCGCTCGTACTCGGCGGCGGCGCGCTCCGCGTCGGCGGGGTTCGCGACGGCCGGGAGGGCCTGCGCGGTGGCGTGCACCGCGGGGATGTTGAGGCGCGAGGCGAGCGAGGACGGGAGGACGTCGCGCGCCATCTCGCCGGGGAGCATGTGGAGGACCGACCTCGGCCCGCCCGCGCTCCGCGCCGGGACCGGCGGGGGCAGCGGGGGAGGTGGTGCTGCTGCCACGACGGCGCGGTCGAGCGTGGGCGCGGATCCCTCGTCCTTCGACTTCGCGTCGCCTCCGGCGCCACTACGCTCAGGACGAACGGGTGTGGAATCTCCGGCTCCGGTTCCGGTTCCGGTTCCGGCTGCGGACCCGGCTGCGGACCCCGCCCCGGCCCCCGCCGGCGCCGGGAACGGAACGGTCTCCCCACCGGGCGACACCGTTCGCGGCGGCGCCGCCTTCGGCTTCGCGACCACCTCGAACGACTGGGTCCGCTCGTCCTCCTCCTCGTGCGGCGCGGCCGGCGGCGCCGGGTCGGGCGGCGCGTGCCCCGCCTCCTTGGCGCGGCGCTTCGCGTCCTCGAGCCAGCCCTTCACCTTCGCGTCGGCGGGCTGCAGCTCCGCGGCGCGCGCGAGCACCGGCAGCGCCTCGCGGTAGTGCCCCTTCGCGAGGAGCACCTCGCCGACGTGGTTGTAGGCGTACGGGCTCGCGGGCTCGAGGCCGATCGCGATCTCGAACTGGTCCGTCGCGCCCTTCAGGTCCCCCGCGTCGAGGAGGGCGCGCCCCCACACGACGCGGCCGAGGATGGACCCCGGGTGGAACTCGAGGCCACGCCGGCATACCTCCACGGCGCGTGCGTGCTGGCCCCGCTCGACGAGCGCCTTCGCGAGCTCCACGAAGATCCGCGAGCGGGGATCGGCTGCGAGGATCTGCTCGTATTTCTCGACGATGGAGGAGGCCATGCGGCGGGGAGGCGAGCGTATCACGCAAGCTCGGCTCCCCTACCGCAAGCTGGCAAGGGACTCGGCGGGGATGTCGGAAGAGGTGCGCGCGTCGGCGGACCTGCTCCCGCAGCCTAGGGCGCGGCCGCCGTTTCTCGGCGCCGCGTGGTGGTTGCGGGGGCCTTACGGCTATCCCCGCCGTGATAGGCACCCACCGCGCAAGTTGCCTCGAAGCCCCTCGCCTTTCGGTCATTCCCGTCCCCGCTCCAGCAGATCTGGTTCCCCCGAGCGGCTCCACCCGGGAAGATGAAGTGGCTCCCCGGCGGAACTTTCACGGTGCCGGAGCTGAAGCGCGGCTCAGCCGCGGATCATGGGGTTCCGCGCGGCGCCAGCGGGCAGGCCGGTGAGCTGCGCCCAGTGGCGGTCGCCGGGGAAATGTGCCGCGAGGGCGAGCCAAGAGAGCGCGTAGGGCGCGAGCGCCAGCGCCTTCCCGGTCTGCAGGAACACGATGATCGCGGCGAGCGCACCGCCCTCGCAGAGGGCGCACGCTACGACGAGCCGTGCGACGGCGTCCGCCTCGGGGCCTGGCGGAAATCCGGCGGCGGGGCTCCGCGGGGCGCCCTGCGCCGGCCGCGCGATCCGCATCCGGACGGCCCAGAGCCACGACAGGGCCACGGTGACGATGGAGAGGGCGAGCGAACCCCCGATCAGTGCCGGCTCGGCGAGCGGTGCACCGAGCCCGGCCCCACCGCGGAGCCCGAAGACGAGGAAGAGCGCGACGCCGAGGAACACCGTCGGGCCCGCGAGAAGCGCTGCCCAGATGATGGTCGCGACGACACGAGGACTCTGCTGCGCCATGCACTCCTCCCATGATGGGCGGGACACTCGATCCCCAGTCTACTCCGCGCCTGGGCTTCCCGCGGACAGCGAACCCGCTTCGTCCGAAACGTGAGGTGAGCACGCGCGGCGAACCGGTAGAATTCACACTCCGTATAGGAGGGTGCCGCGTTTCCTGGCGAGCGCCAACAGGACCAGGTCGAGCTGATGCGGTTCCGCGGCAGCCTCGCGCTGCAGTGCGCTATCGCGCCCGCCCACTCGTCGAGCGTCCGCTGTTACGGGAGGTCGGGCGGGAACGTGCCGGTACTCTGGAGCCCGAGCACGAGGACGAGCGCGCCGAGGTTCAGCACCAGGCCGGCGATCGCTGCGGTGCGCGGCCGCGATCCGCGCCACGCCCCGAGCGCGCCGAAGACGATCCCGGCGAGCGCAGCGACGACGAAGACGCGGGTCCAGAACTCCAGGAATCCGGTGAGCGGTGTCAGCAGGTTCGTACTCCGGAGCACCGGGAACACGCCGAACTTGATCCACCAGCGCACGAACGCGAGCGTCGAGACCAAGAACAGGGCGCACGACGCCGCTCCCGCCACTGGGAACCGCTTCGTCTCCAACACGGGCACGCCCCATCCTACCCGGGGAAGCCACCCCGATAGAAAAAAGGGCGGAGACCTCTCGGCCTCCGCCCGTCGTGCTCCAGTGCGCAGTCGCGCCTGGAAACCGGAAGCTAGAACGGGATGTCGTCGGGGCCGCTGCCGCCCCCGCCGCCACCACCGCCGCCGCCGCCCCCGCCACCACCCTCGTGGTCGTCGAACCCGCCCGGCGCCTCGTCCG
>JAHWYA010000530.1 GCA_020028115.1 Anaeromyxobacter sp. | reverse complement strand
GGGCGGCGCGCTGCGGGTCGCGATGCGCGACGACGCGCAGCGGCTCGCGCTCGACCTCGCGCTCGTGCCGCGGAAGCCGCCGGCGCTCCAGGGGCCGAACGGCCTCTCGCGCAAGTCGCGGGAGGAGGGCTACGCGAGCCTCTACGTGTCCGTCACGCGGCTCGCGACCTCCGGCACCGTGGAGCTGGGCGGCCGGCGGTACGCGGTCGAGGGAGAGAGCTGGATGGACCGCGAGGTGGGCTCGTCCCAGCTCGCGCCCGACCAGGTGGGCTGGGACTGGTGGTCCCTCCGCCTGCGCGACGGGCGCGACCTCATGCTCTACGTGCTCCGGCGGAAGGACGGGACCGCGTCCTGGCGGAACGCGACGCTCGTCGCGCCCGACGGGCGCGTCCGGCTCCTCTCGCCGGACGAGTGGAGCGTCCGCCCGACCGGATCGTGGCGGAGCGAGGCGAGCGGCGCGACCTACCCCTCGGGCTGGCGCATCGAGGTGCCGGGGGAGGACGTCCGGCTCACCGTCACGCCGGAGGTGAGCGAGGCCGAGAACAGGTCCGCGCTCGTCCCGGGGCTCTTCTACTGGGAGGGGCCGGTGAGGGCGGTGGACGAGCGTGGCGCGCCCGCGGGGGAGGGGTACGTCGAGCTGACGGGGTACGGCGACAAGGCGAGACCGCCGATCTGATTCCCGTGGACGTGGAGGTAGACGTGGACCACGACCGAGACCACGGCCACGACCACGTCCACGAAGTGTTTGTTTCGAGTGCTCCTCGTCCCACCGGGGCGGGGCCCGCCGGACTCGCGGGTCGCGCGCGCCGTCAGGTTTGGCGAGGCGCGTCACGTCGGCGCGGGACGCGCCGCGGGATCGGTGCCCCCGCCGCGTGGGACGCCGGAGCCGACGGGCTCCTCGAAGCGGGGATGGAACCGGACTTGCTATGGAACTGGACATGCTCGAGCTCGATCCCGCCCTCGAGGACGTGTTCCTCCACGAGGAGCCGACGGTTCCGCCCGCGGCGGCGACGGTCCGCACGATCGCGGAGCTCGAGCGCCGGGGCGATCTCGACGTCCACGAGCTGCGGCGGGTCGCGTTCGCGGATCCCGGCATCGCCGCGGAGCTGCTCGGGGCCGCGAGCGCGCGCGCCGGCGATCCGCTCGTGTCGTCGCTCCCGATCGCCGCGGCCCTGCTCGGCGAGGCGGAGCTCGTCCGCATCGTGCGCGCCGCCGGCCGAGATCCCGCACCCACCTCGGGCCCGCTCGCCGCCCTGCGGCTGCGCGCGTGGCGGAGCGCGGTCGTGTCGGCGATGCTCTGCCGCGAGCTCGCGCGAGAGCGCGGCCTCCCGCCCGACGAGGCCTACGCCTGCGGCCTCCTCCACGACATCGGCCGGATCGCGGCGCTCGCCATCGTCGAGCGGCTCGCCGGCGAGACCCGGGCCGTCCGCCCGCCGCCGCTCGGCCGCTGGGAGGGGCTCGTCGACCGCTGGCACGTCGCGCTCGGCGCGTCGGTCGCGGAGCGGCTCACGCTCCCGCGCCCCGTGCTCGAGGCGATCTCCTTCCACCATCCGGAGCGGACGCGGGTCGATCGCCCGTCGCCGCTGCTGCGCGTGGTGCGGAGCATCGACGTCCTCGTCCGGGTGCTCGACGGGAGCGACTCGGGCCAGGCGGTCGAGGGGGCCGAGCTCAGCGCCCGCGAGGCGACGCGCCTTGCGCGCGCCGTCGACCCGGTCCGGGCCCACGTCGCCGCGCTCGAGCGCCGCCCGGTCGCGGCGGATCCGGCCGGCGCCGCCGTCCCGGCGCCGCTCCCGCCGCTCCACGAGCCGCGGGGCGACGGCGTCCGGCTCCGGCTCGCCGGCGCCGAGTACGTCGCGGTCGGCTTCGCCCGGCACCAGCTCCTCGTCCGCGGTCCCGCGCCGCTCGGCGAGGGGGCGCTCCTCGAGGTCGAGGTGCTCGACCGCCGGCGCGCGCCGTTCCACGCGCGGGTGCTGACGACGTGGGAGGAGGGGCGCCGGTTCGGCGCCATCCTCCTGCCGCTCGGCCTGTCCGGGCCTTCGCTCGCCGAGGTCGGCGGGACGCTGCCGGCCGGCGCGAGCGCCTGAGCGCGCCCGCCCGCCTGCCACGGCCCTCGCGCCGGCGGAAGCGCGACCCGCTCGCGGGACCTAGATTCCGCTCGCATGGGCGATCGCGGCGCTCACCTCGCGCGGGTCGGCGCCGATGCCGTCCGGCACGGCGTCGACGCCTACCTCGCCGAGCGGGCGCGGATCACGGCGCGGGCGCCGGGCCGGTTCGAGCGGCGGGAGTGGGCGGCCGGGCAGGAGGACGCGCGCGAGCGGCTCGACCTGCGCGACCGGGTCGTGGCGGCGACGATCGCGGCGGTGCGCGTCGAGCTCGGCGCGGCCGCGGTCGACCCCGGTGTCTGGCGGCGCATCAAGGAACGCCACGCCGCCGAGGTCGCCGCGCACCCCGCGGCGGAGATCGCGCGCTCCTTCTTCAACTCCGTGGCGCGGCGCGTCCTCGGCACGGTGGGCGTCGCGCCCGAGGTCGAGTTCCTGGCGGCGGAGGACCGCTCGCCTCCGGCCGCCGGCGGTGCGCCCGTGTTCCGCGTCTTCGACGGGGGCGGCTCGTCCGCCGCGCTCCTCTCCGCCGTCGTCGGCGGGTTCCCGCTCGGCGTTCCGTGGGAGGACCTCGCGCGCGACGTCCGACTGGCGGCGACCGAGCTCGACGCGC
>JAHWYA010000529.1 GCA_020028115.1 Anaeromyxobacter sp. | reverse complement strand
CGACGCGGTAGGCGACGAGGCCCGCGCCGTCGGCGCTCGGGTTGCCGCGCACCTCGACCTTGACGCCGTTCCCGAGCGTCCCGAGGTCGTTGTCGAGCCAGGCCGGCAGCTGGACCGGGACGCCGAGGATCGTCATGTCCGAGCCGGTGTAGCTCTCGATCGTGCCGGTGATCCGGTACCCGGGGCGGAAGCTCACCTTCGACGCGTGGAGGACGCCGGACGAGTCGACGAGCCCCTCGACCTCGACCTTCGCGCCGACGATGAGGTCGCCGGCGACGCCGAGCACGTACCGGGTCGAGGCGCTCGTCTTCACCGTGACGCCCGCCGCGACGAAGGAGTCCCCGTTCACGAAGGTGCCGCCGGAGATGCTCGTGACGTACCCCTCGATCTCGACGTCGTTGCCGGCGAGGCGGTCCTCGAGCTGGATGGAGCTCGCGGCGATCGTGCCGATGACGTCCCCGGCGCCCGCGTCCGGCGCGGTGAGCGTGTGGACCTCGACGACGGCGCCGTTCACGACGCCGGCGGGGAGCGAGGTGCCGCCGTAGTTCACGATCCAGTGCCGGACGGCGTCCGGGGTCGCGCGGAGCTGGAACGTGGTGGCGCCGGTGTCGAGGGCGGAGACGAAGCCCTTCACGTCGAGGTCGTCGTCGTCCGAGCTGACGCCGCCGTCGCGCGACGAGCGGTCGATGCGGGAGGCGCGCAGGCCACCCTGGTCGTCCACCGCGCCCGCGGTGCCGGCGACGGGCGTCCCGGAGACCATCACGACCGAGCCGACGAGCACGGAGTCGAGCCGGCCGGGGTGGTCGTCGCCGAAGTGGGTCGAGTCGTCCACCTGGACCCGCTCGCCCGCCACCACGATGAAGTCGGTCCCCTTGTCGTCCACGCGTCCCTCGATGCCGTGGTGGACCTCGATCTCGTCGGCGCCGCCGGTCCGATCGTCGAAGCGCCCCCGGACGGTGACCACGTCGCCGGGCCGCACGTCGTCGAGGCCGCCCGGGTGGTCGTCCACGCGGACGCCGGCGGTGCCGGTCGCGAGCTGGACGCCGTTCACGGTGATGCTGCCGGTCGCCTTCGCCGTGACGGTGCCGCGCGTCACCTGCGTGCCGGAGCCGGAGCCGGGGGTGGAGTCGCTGCTGCTGCCGCAGGCCGCCACGATCAGGGCGCCGGCGGCGAGGATGGTCAGGTGTCGAAAGGTCTTCATGTCGTCCTCCCAGGCGCGGGATCGCGCCGTTCAAGGGAGGGGACACTCGGCCGCCCGATCCCGGGACACCCCGGGAAGGGCGTTCAGCCGCCCAGGCGGGGGTGCTCCTCGCGCCAGCGACGGACGGCGCCCTCGCGCTCCCCGCGCTCCTCCGCGAGGTGCCGTCGCACGGCCTCGTCCAGGCGGCGGTCGGAGGGGAGGTGGGCGGCGTACGTCTCGGCGGGCTCGAAGCCGCGCGAGAGCTTGTGCTCGCCGCCCGCGCCGCCCTCGAACACCCGCACGCCGCGCCGGATGCACTCCTCGACGGAGTGGTACAGCGCGACGTTGAAGTGGAGGAACAGGTGCTCCTCCAGGGCGCCCCAGTACCGGCCGAAGAGCCGCGCCGGGGTCGCGAGGTTGAACGCCATCGCGACGAGCCGCCCGTCGCGCCGCGCCTCGACCACCTCCACGGCGTCGGGCATCCCGGCGAGGACCCGGTCGTAGAACCCGCGGTTCACGAAGCGCATCCCCCACGGCATCTTGTCGAGCGACGCGCGGTGAAGCGCGAAGCAGTCGGCCGCCCAGCGCGCCGGTGCGCGCCCGAGCTCGTCGCCGCGCACCGTGCGGATCGCGATCCCCTGCCGCTCCGGGGCGGCGCGCTCGCGGCGGATCGCGTTCCGGCGCTTCGACGGGAAGCGCGCGAGGAACTCGTCCATCGTCCGGTAGCCGTCGTTCCTCCAGTGGTACTGGAAGTCCATCCGCACCGCGAGGCCGAGCGCCTCGAGCTCTCGCGCCTCCGCGGCGTCCGGGAAGACCACCTGAAGGACGCCGAGCCGCTCGTCGCGCACGAGGGCCCGCGCGCCGTCGACGAGCGCCTCCGCGAGCGCGGCGCGGTCCTCGCCGGGCGCGACGAGCAGCCGGCGCCCGGTCGCGGGCGTGAACGGGATCCCGAGGACGAGCTTCGGATACCAGCCGAACCCCGCCCGCGCCGCCGCGGCCGCGAGGTCGTAGTCGCGCGAGAAGTCGCCGTCGGAGTCGATCCGGACGTAGGCGGGCGCGGCGGCCACGAGCCGTCCGGCGCGCCGGAGCGCGAGGTGGCGGGGCGTCCAGCCGGACCGCCGCGCGGCCGAGCCGCTCTCCTCCGCGGCGGCGAGGAAGGCGTGGCGGACGAAGGGGCTCGCGGTGTCGCGCTCGTGCTCCGAGAGGCCGTCCCACTCCGGCGCGGGCACCTCGGTGATCGCGCCGTGGATCGAGACGGAGAGGCCGGCCACGCCCTTCTCATTAGCGGCGCACCTCGCCGGGACGCAATGGAGTCCCGCGCGGGTGCGCGCGCCGGTCCCCTCCCGCGCCGGTCGCCCGGGCGCGGCGCGGCCGTTAACGTGCAGAGGAATGCGCTTCGCGACGCTCAGGGATGGAAGCCGCGACGGGCGGCTCGCCGTCGTCCGCAAGGACGGCGAGGCGATGCTCGACGCCTCGCGGGTCGCCCGGACGCTGCAGGAGGCGCTCGACGGCTGGGACCAGTGCGCCCCTTCACT
>JAHWYA010000528.1 GCA_020028115.1 Anaeromyxobacter sp. | reverse complement strand
GGCGCCCCCGCGCTCCAGTGGTTCCGCGAGGGCGACGTCCTCGAGGGCTCGGTCGCGGACGGACTGTACGCGGCCGCCGCCGCGGGACCGCTCGGCCTCGGGTACTCGGTCGAGTGGGTCCGGCCCGGCGACGCGCCCTTCGCGCGCTACCGCCGGAACCGGCTCTCGCTCGCCACCGGCGACCACCGCGCCTGGTCGCTCGGGGTCGCCTGGAACCGGTTCTGGTCGGCTGACCCCGCCGTCGCCTCCCTCGAGAGCTGGGACGCGGGGCTCACCTTCCGGCCGTGGCGGCACCTCTCCCTCGCGGTGGCGTCGCTCGGACGGGACGCGTGGCTCGGGGGGACGCGGCTCCCGGCGCGCTGGGACGTGGGCGTCGCGACGCGCTTCCTCTCGGACGCGCTCACGGTCTCCGCCGACGTCCTCGCCGACGACCGCGCGCGCGACGACTTCCGGGCGACGCACCTCACGTTCGGCCTGCAGGCCGAGACCTGGGTGGGCCTCGCGGTCGGGACGCAGGTGCTCGTCCCCGTCCGCTCCGCGCCGGGCCGCGCGCGAGACCCCTCCTACGTCGCCACGCTCACCTGGAACGCGCCGCACTCCGGCCTGACCGGCGGCGCCGCCGCGACGCCGTCCCGGACCGGCTGGCTCGCCGGCGTCCGCGCCTCGTCCGAGCGCTACCCGGCGCCGGGGACCCGCCGCCGCGTGCCGGTCCTGAACCTCGCCCGCGAGCTCGACCCGGACCGGATCCCGTTCCTCGATCTCGGCGAGCCGGATCCGTACGGGCGGCTCCTCGGGCGGCTCGAGGCGCTCGCGCTCGACGCCGACGTCCCCGCCGTCGCCGTGCGCGTCGGCGGCCTGTCGCTCGGGTCCGGCAGGACCGAGGAGCTCCGCGCGGCGCTCGCGCGGATCGCGGAGCGCAAGCCCGTCGTCGCGTACCTCACCGGCGGCGGCACGCGCGAGTACTGGCTCGCGACGGCGGCGACCGCGATCGCCGTCCCGCCCGGCTCGGCGCTCGAGGTGAACGGCATCGCGACCTCGAACCTGTACCTGAAGGAGGCCCTCTCCCGCGCCGGGGTGGCGTTCGAGGTGGTCGCCGCCGGCGAGTACAAGAGCGCCCCCGAGCCGCTCGTCCGCGACGGGCCGTCGGCGCCGGCGCGCGAGGCGACGGACGCGCTCCTCGACGACGTGTTCGGCCGGCTGGTCGGCGACGTCGCGCGGGCGCGGCGGCTCCCGGAGGAGCGCGTGCGGGCGCTCGTCGACGAGGGGCTGTTCGGCTCCGAGGAGGCGAAGCAGGCCGGGCTCGTCGACGCGGTGCTCTGGCCGGACGAGCTCGAGGGGTTCGTGCAGCGCGCCGCGCGGCGGCCGCTCCGGCTCGCCGGGCCGTACCGGCCCGAGCCCGTGCGCGCCGCGCGCCGGTGGGGGACGCCGCCCGTCGTGGAGGTCGTCCGCGTCCAGGGGGCGATCGTCTCGGGCCGCGGCCGCGGCGCGCTGAGCGAGGTCGCGGGGGCCGAGACCGTCGTCGCCCAGCTCCGGCGGGCCGCCGCCGACCGCGACGTGAAGGCGATCGTGCTGCGGGTCGAGTCGCCGGGCGGAGACGGCCTCGCCTCCGACCTCATCTGGCGCGCCGTGGTGAAGGCGCGCGAGCGGAAGCCGGTCGTCGCGTCGATGGGCGACCTCGCCGCGAGCGGCGGCTACCTCGCCGCGGCGGGCGCGGAGACCATCGTCGCCGAGCCGTCGACGCTCACCGGGTCGATCGGCGTGTTCGTCCTGAAGCCGGAGCTCTCCGGGCTCCTCGCGAAGCTCGGCGTCGCGCGCGTCGGCTTCCCCCGCGGCGACCTCTCGGAGCTCTCGTCGCTCGGCCGGAGGTGGACCGAGAAGGAGCGGCGCGCCGTGGAGAAGCAGGTCCAGGCCTTCTACGCGCTCTTCGTCGATCGGGTGGCGGAGGGGCGGAAGCTCCCGCGCGAGAAGGTGGAGCAGGTCGCGGGCGGCCGCGTCTGGACCGGGCGGCAGGCCCAGGAGCGCGGCCTCGTCGACCGCCTCGGCTCGCTCGACGACGCCGTCGCGCTCGCGGCGGGGCGCGCCGGCCTCTCGCGCGCGGAGGTCGAGGTGCGGCGGGCCGGGCCGGGCGGCGCCGGCACGCTCCTCTCCGGCGCCGTCGCGCGGGCGTCGGCCGCGCTCGCGACCGCGGCGTCCTCGCCGGTGGACCGCGCCCTCGCCGCCGTCCCGGAGCTCCGCGTGCTCGCGCTCCTGTCCGAGATGGGCCCGGTGCTGGCGCTCCCGCTCGACTGGGTGGCCCCCGTCCGGTGACGACCGGGGACGAGAGATCAGGGCTCGCGCCCGCCCGGGATATCTGTTATGCAGAGGTTGTCTCCGAGTCGCGCGCTACGTAGGTTTGGCGCGGCGAGGCGACGGACCCCCGGTCGAGCGGCTGCTGGCTGACTTGGACGCTGCGATTGCGCGGCGCGCCAGCGACGGGATCGGGGGAGGCGGTTCGCGGACCACCGACATCGACGCAGGCCGCGAACGGACGCCGTTCCAGACGCGACGCAGGGCGCGCCGGGGGGACCTTTCGCGTTTCCCTCGGCCGGAGCAGGCACAGCATGAGCGAGAACGGGCAGACCCCGACGACTCCGGTCGCCACCGGGGCCCCGCAGACCAACCCGGCGCCGCAGGCAGCGGCCGCCCCCGACGGCGACCCCGGGCAGCAGCCCGGCCAGCCCGG
>JAHWYA010000527.1 GCA_020028115.1 Anaeromyxobacter sp. | reverse complement strand
GCACCGCGCGTGCGCGGGAGGCGGGTGCTCGTGCCGCGCCCGGCGGAGGGCCGGCCCGAGCTCGTGGAGGGGCTCCTCGCCGCGGGCGCGGAGGTCGCGGCGGTCGAGGCGTACCGGACCGTCCCCGCGCCGGCGGCCGCGATCCGCCCGCTCGCCGGGTGGCTCGAGGCGGGCGAGATCTCCGCGGTCGCGTTCGCGTCGCCGTCGGCGGTCAAGGCGGTCGTCTCCGGCCTCGGCGACCGCGCGCGCCTGCTCTCGCTCGCGGCGCTCGCGGCCATCGGGCCGACCACGTCTGAGGCGCTGCGGGCCGCCGGCCTCGAGGTCGCCGTGCAGCCCGCGCGCTACACTGGCGCGGACCTCGCCGACGCGATCGCCGAGCACTTTTCGTAGCGGGGGGACACTCGCCTCGCCGGGCTCGGCTCGCGCCCCCCCCTCCCGGGGGTGTCAGCCGCTCGCTCGGGTCGGTCGCAACGCCAGGCGGTCCCGGGTAGATTCGGGGAGGGAGTCGCGCGATGCCGACCGAGCAGGAGACCTCCGAGGCGCTGGTGCGCATCCGCGTGCCGCTCGACGCCGCGCCGGGCCAGGCGCCCCAGGACGACTACCTGTGGGCGGAGCCGCTCGGCAGCGGCCGCTTCCGGATCGAGAGCTGCCCGTTCTTCGCCTACGGGGTCTCCCGCGACGACGTCGTCCGGGCGATCGAGATCGCCGGCGAGGAGACGCCGCGGCTCGAGGACGTCGTCGAGAAGTGCGGGCACCGCACCCTGCGGCTCGCCCTGGATCCGTCGGTGGAGATCGCCGATCCCAACGTGCAGGGGCTCCTCGAGCGCCTCCTCGAGCTCGGCTGCACGCACGAGGCGCTCCGCCCGAAGCTCGTCGCGATCGACGTCCCGGGCGAGGTGGACGTCGCGATCGTCGCCGAGCTGCTGCAGGTGCTCGTCGACGACCGGACGATCCTCTGGGAGTGGGCGGACCCGCGGCCGAGCTGACGCGGCCGCGAGCTGCCCGGAGCTCCTGCCCGCTACGCCGACGCGCGCAGGGCGACGACCTCCTCCGCGACGACGTCCCCGCCGCCGGGGATGAGGCCGATCCGCTTCCCCACCCGCTCGAGCACGTCGAGGACGCGCTCGACGTGCGCGTCGGTGTGCCCCGCCGTGAGGGTCATCCGGACGAGGCACCCGCCCGCCGGCACCGCCGGGGGGATCGCCACGTTGACGAAGATCCCCTCGTCGCTCAGGGCCCGCCAGAGCTCGAAGGTCCTCTCGAGGGAGCCGACGCGGATCGGGACGATGGGCGTCTGCGACCCCATCGTGTCGTAGCCCATCGCGAGCAGGGCGTGCTGGACCCGCCGCGTGACGGTCCACAGGCGCGTCCGGAGCGCGGGCCGCTCCTGGACGATCGCGAGCGCCTCCCGGACGGCGGCGACCGCTGCCGCCGGCGGGCTCGCCGCGAAGTAGAAGGCGCGGTTCGCCCCGGTGTAGCGCAGGAACTCGATCACCTCGCGCCGGCCGGCCACGAACCCTCCCACCGCCGGGAGCGCCTTGCTCGCCGTCCCGACGATCACGTCCACGCCGTCCTCGACCCCGAAGTGCTCGGCCGTTCCGCGGCCGTCCCGCCCGAGCACGCCGAGCCCGTGCGCGTCGTCGACGATCAGCCTCGCCCCATGCGTCCGGCACGCCTGGACGATGCGCGGAAGCGGCGCGAGGGTTCCCTCCATCGAGTAGATGCCGTCGACCACGACGAGCTTTCCGGACTCGCCGCACGAGGCGAGCACGCGCTCGAGATCGCGGACGTCGTTGTGCCGGAACCGCTTGACGTCCGCGTAGGACAGGCGCGCCCCGTCGACGATCGAGGCGTGCGCCTGGCGATCGAGCACCACGCAATCGCCGCGGTGCGCGAGCCCGGCGATCGCGCCGCAGTTCGCGAGGTACCCGGAGGTGTAGAAGATCGCGTCGTCCTTCCGGAGGAAGCGCGCGATGCGCCGCTCGAGATCGGCGTGGAGCTCGAGCGTCCCGTTGAGGAGCCGCGACCCGGTCGTGCCGGTCCCGTACGCCTCGACCGCCGCGAGGGCGGCCGCCTTCACGCGCGGATCGCTCGCGAGCCCGAGGTAGTTGTTCGAGCCGAGCATGATCATCCGCCGTCCGTCCGCGATGACCTCGGCGTCGGGTGGCGACTGCATCACGCGGTAGAACGCGTTGAACCCGACGTCGATCAGGGCCTTCGCGGGGTGCATGTGGCGGCACTTGTCGAACACGTCCATGGGTGAGTCCTCCTCGCCGCCCGTGGGGGCACTGGGGGCGGAAGGAGGCAGTCTACGAAGGGGTACCCACACCCGGCGTGAGGGGGGGTACAGAGGATTACCGCGAACGAGGGGCGCGCGATTACGCGCGGCCGCTGCCGCCCGCGGAAACCTGCTTGGCGACGCGCGCGAGCTGGTCGAGATCGAGCGGCTTCGTGAGGATCGGCTGCGGCTGGCTGCGCAGGAACTGGCGCGCTGCCTCGGTGACGGCGCCGCCCGTGAAGAACACGACGCGCCGCGCCAGTGAGGGCGCGCTGCCGAGCAGCGTCCGGTAGAAGCGCTCCCCGCCGCCCGCCGGCATCATGACGTCGCACAGGACGAGGTCGTACGCCCGGCTGCCGAGCCGCTCGAGCCCCTCGTCGACGCCGGAGGCGAGGTCGACGCCGTACCGGAGGCCGAGGAGGCGCCGCAGCGACGAGAGCACCGC
>JAHWYA010000073.1 GCA_020028115.1 Anaeromyxobacter sp. | reverse complement strand
CGACGAGGAACTCGAAGGGATCCTCGACGCGGGCGCCGCGCAGCGGCGCCGCGAGCACCCCCGGCGCGCGGCCCGGGACGAGCGCCCCGACGTGCGGCGCCCCGACCGCGGGCCCGTTCCACAGGAGCGGGACGATGCGCGACGCGGGGATCTGCGGGAAGGCGCGGCGGAGAACCGCGGCGTCCGCGAGCGGCGCGAGCGACGGGCAGGAGGCGAGGGAGTCCGTACCGAGCGCGAGCGGCACGCCGGCGGCGAGGAGCGCGTCGAGGCGCGGCAGCCGGCCGACGATGAACCGGTTCGACCGCGGGCACAGGACCACCGTCGCGCCGGTCCCGGCGAGCAGCCCGAGGTCCTCGTCGTCGAGGTCCACGCAGTGCACGGCGAGGTGGTGCGGTGCGAGGTGCGGCGCGACGAGCGCCACCGCCGACCGCGCCCGCGGCACGACGTCCTCGGCCCTCCCGCCCATCCGCGCGACGAGGGCGGCGAACCCGCCGCCGGAGTGCGACACGAACGCCCGCTCCGCAGGATCCTCGGCGAGGTGGAGCGACCCCGGCCCGCCGTGGAGGAGCTCGACGAGCGCCGGGTGGAAGGTCGAGTAGACGGCGTGTGGGCTCGTGACGACGCGCAGGCCGGGCGCGGGCGCGGGCGCCGTGCGCCGGAGCTCGCGGACGTCCGCGAGCGCCCCGGCGACCCGCTGCCGCGTCGTGCCGAAGACCTCGTGGAACACGGTGCCCGCGAGGCCCGCGGCGCCGAGCGGCGCCACCGACGCGAGGGTGTTCGAGACGTCCCCCACCGCCGCGACGCCGGCGCGGACGAGGTCCTCCGCGGCCATCGTCATCGCCGGGCGGGGATCGAGGTGGCGGTGTCGCACGCGGGCGGAGACGAAGAGCTCGATCCAGCCGGGGAGCCCCTCGCCTCCGGCGACCGCGCCCGCGAGGTGCGAGAGCTCGAGGTGAAGGTGCGCGTTGACGAGCGCCGGGAGGAGCACCGCGTCGCGCCGCTCGCCAGGGCCGTGCCGCGCCTCGACCTCGGCGCGCGGACCGGCCGCGACCACGCGGTCGCCGTCGAGGGCGACCGCGCCGTCCGGGATGGCGCCCCCGCCGCGGCCGGCGAGGACCCACGGTGCGGAGAAGACGCGGGTGGCTTCGCAGCGGGGGGCGCTACGGGGTGGCCTCATCCGGCCACCCCTGCGCTCGCCGGCGCGAGCCGCTCGTACTTCATGTTCCGCCGCGCCGGGCTGAAGCCCGCGTCGCGGATGTGGCGCTCGACCTCGTCCGAGTCCATCGCGAACGAGGTCCCGGCGGCGGAGACGACGTTCTCCTCGATCATGACCTGGCCGAAGTCGTTGCAGCCCATGTGCAGCGCCGCCTGGGCGACGCCGCCGCCCATCGTGACCCAGGACGCCTGTAGATTGGGGACGTTGTCGAGGAACAGCCGCGCGAGCGCGTTCGTGCGCAGGTACGCGTGGGCGCTCCCGTCCCCGGGGACGAGGCGGGTGTTCGCCGCCTGGAACGGCCAGCAGATGAACGCCGTGAACCCGCCCGTCTCGTCCTGCAGCTCGCGCAGGCGCGCGAGGTGCTCGACGCGGTGGGCGCTCTCCTCGCCGACGCCGAACATGAGCGTCGCGGTGGACCGGAGCCCGCGCCGGTGCGCGGCGCGCATGACGGTGAGCCACTCGTCGGTGGAGCACTTCAGCGGCGCGATCCGGCGCCGGACCGCGTCGTGCAGGATCTCGGCGCCGCCGCCGGGGATCGAGTCGAGGCCCGCCGCGACGAGCCGGCCGATGGTCTCGTCGAGGCCGAGCTCGCTCGTCCGCGCGATGTGCCAGATCTCCTCGGGCGAGAGCGCGTGCAGGTTGATCGTCGGCCAGCCGCGCTTCATCCAGCGGAAGAGCTCCTCGTACCACTCGATGCCGAGGTCGGGGTGGAGCCCGCCCTGCATGAGGATCTCGACCCCGCCGAGCCGCACCGTCTCGTCGAGCTTCGCCGCGAGCTCCTCGCGGGAGAGGACGTAGGACTCCTTGTGGCCGCGCGGGCGGTAGAACGCGCAGAAGTGGCACGCGGTCGTGCACACGTTCGTGTAGTTCACGTTGCGCGACACGATGTACGTGACGACGCCGTCGCCGTGCAGCGCGCGGCGCCGCGCGTCTGCGGCGAGGCCGAGCTCGAGGAGCGGCGCCTTCTCGTCCAGTTCCGCCGCCTCGTCGGGATCGAGCCGCCCGCCGTCCGCCGCCTTCTGGAGCGCGGCGTCCACCGAGACCGCGCGCCTCGGCTTGTGCGACCGGACCACGTCGTCGACGAAGCGGAGCTTCATCGGGGGGAGGAAGCCCTTCGCCGCGGCGCGCTCGAGGAAGACCTCGAGCCCCTGCAGCTCGTACGGCCCGAGCCCGTAGCGGATCCGCTGCGTGAGGTAGCGCCGGTACCGCTCCGGATCGCCGCCGCGCTCCGCCGCGAACCGCTGCGCGAGCTCGGTGCGGATCCCGAGCCCGTGCTGCGCGGCGCGGGACAGCTCCTGGACGTCCTCGGGCCCGACGCGCCCCGGGCGCGCCGCCCACAGCGCGAAGATCATCGGGAGGCCGGTCAGCCGGTTCCACTCGCGGCCGAGGTCGAGGACCTGGTTCGCGCGGACGTCGAACCCGCGGTCGCCGATGACGAGCGCGCCCTTCGTCCCCTTGGCGCGCGCGAGCCCCTCCGCGGCGGGGAGGAGCGTGTACTTCGGGTGGACGCCCATCTCGTCGAGGACGAGCTTCGTGAGGACGTGCGAGGTGCGCGAGGCGGTGTCGAGGAAGACCTCGTCCCAGATCGCCGGCGACTGCTCCCCGGCGAGCACCACCGTCTGCACGGGCCCGTCGGCGCCGATGGCGATGCCGGGGACGATCTCGTACTCGCCGCCCGGGAGCCCGCCGACCGACACGAGGGCGAGGTCGACCTCGCCCGCCTCGAGCATCGCCGCGCAGCGCGACGGCTCGGCGAGGACGAGCTCGATCCGGTCCGAACGTTCGAGCCCCGCCGTGAGCGGCCAGGCGTTCAGGAACGAGACGGCGGCGGCGCGGAGCTTGGCCATGGGAGTCTCTCAGGCGGCGGCGGTCTCAAAGCGCTTCAGGATCCGGTAGTGCGAGTCGCGCTCGGCGGGGACCCGCCCCGCGGCCCGGATGAGCTCGTGCAGCGTCTTCTCGCTGAGCGCCTGCGGCACGGTCGAGCCGGCCATGTGGTAGATGCGCTCCTCGAGGACCGTCCCGTCGAGGTCGTCCACGCCGAAGGCGAGGGCGGTCTGCGCGAGCCGCTCGCCGAGCGAGACCCAGTACGCCTTCACGTGGTCGAAGTTGTCGAGGTAGAGGCGCGCGACGGCCAGCGTCCGCAGCGCGTCGTACCCCGTCGGCTTGGGGAACGCCTTCCCGATCATGTTGTGCTCGGGGTGGAAGGCGAGCGGGATGAAGACCTGGAATCCGCGGGTCTCGTCCTGCAGCTCGCGGAGCCGCCGCAGGTGGTCGACGCGCTCCTCGAGCTGCTCGATGTGGCCGTACAGCATCGTCGAGTTGGTCTTGATGCCGAGCCGGTGCGCGGTCCGGTGGATCTCGATCCACTGGTCGGCGGTCGCCTTGTCGTCGCAGATCTTCCGGCGCACGCGCGGGGCGAAGATCTCGGCGCCGCCGCCCGGCATCGTGTCGAGCCCGGCGTCGCGCAGCTCCGTGAGCACCTGCGCGTAGCTCTTCCCGTACTTCTCCGCCCAGAAGTGGATCTCGATCGCGGTGAAGGCCTTGATCGTCAGCTCCGGCCAGGCGGCGCGGATCCGGCGGAGGAGCTCGGTGTAGTACTCCCAGGGCAGCGTGGGATGCAGCCCCGCCACCATGTGCACCTCGGTGATGCCGAGGGGCCGGCGCGAGAGGACCTTCTCCACCGCCTCGTCGACCGACATCGTGTAGCCGGGCGACGCCGTCTCCCCCTCCTTCCGCGCGAACGAGCAGAACTTGCAGCTCGCGACGCAGACGTTCGTCGGGTTGAGGTGGACGTTGCGGTTGTAGAAGGCGAGGTCGCCGTGCCGCCGCTCGCGGACGTGGTTCGCGAGCGCGCCGACCGCGGCGAGGTCGGTCGCCTCGAACAGCCGGAGCGCGTCGGCGTCGGAGATCCGTTCGCCGGAGAGGACCGTGTCCCGGATCGGGCCGAGGCCGTCGCGCTCGAGGGCGCGCTGCGCGAGTGACGAGATGGCCATCAGGGTTCGTCCTCCGGCGGTTCTGCGAGCGCAGGGGCAGGCGGATGAGCCTGCCCCGGAGCGAGCGGGGGGGTCGGGGGGGCGCGAGGGCCGCTGACCGCAGGTGCAGCGGCCCGAGTGTCCCACCGCTCCGATGCCAGGCCGTCCCAGCGCTTCATGAGGTCGTTCGGCAGGCCGAGGCGGTCGAGCACCCGCGCGACCACCGTGTCGACGAGCGCGTCGATCGTCTTGGGACCCGAGTAGAAGGACGGCGACGCGGGCATGACGAAGGCGCCCGCCTCGATCACCTGGGTCATCGCGCGCGCGTGGACGAGCGAGATCGGCGTCTCGCGCAGGACGAGCACGAGCCGGCGGCGCTCCTTCAGCATGACGTCCGCGGCGCGACCGACGAGATCGACCGAGAGCCCGTACGCGATCCGCGCGAGGGCGCCCGCCGAGCAGGGCACGACGACCATCCCGTCGTAGAGCGCGGACCCGGACGCGAACGGCGCGGTGAAGTCCTGGTTCTTCCAGACACGGAACGGGTACGACGGCTCGGCCCCGATCTCCTGCTTCCAGACCTGCTTGCCGGTCTGGGTGAAGACGAGGTCCGCGGAGACGCCCGCGGCCGGTCCGTGCGCCGCGAGGAAGTCGAGGAGCCGCTTCGCGTACGGGGCGCCCGACGCGCCCGAGATGGCGACGACGAGCTTCAAGCCTTCACCGCCGTGACGAGACCGCACATCCCGGGGAAGAGCGTCTCGCCCTTCACGTCCCTGAACCCGTTCCGCCGGGCGCCCTCCTCGAACTCGGGGCGGGCGGCGAACCGTTCCATGGACTTCACGAGGTACCGGTACGCGTCCGGGTCGGGCGAGAGGATCCGGCCCATCACCGGCACCATGATCTTGTTGATCGCGACGTGGACCGCGCGCGTGCCGGTGGACTCGGGGCGGAAGAACTCGAGGACCCCGAGCCGGCCGCCTGGCCGGAGCACCCGCGCGAGCTCGGCGAGGCCGGCCTCGTAGGAGTCGAGGTTCCGCATCCCGAACGTCACGGTGGCGAGGTCGAACGAGGCAGGCTTGAACGGCAGCGCCAGCGCGTCGGCCTGGCTCGCCGGGAGCCCGGTCTTCTTCACGCCGCGGGAGAGCATCCCGAAGGAGAAGTCCGCGCCCACGATGCGGAGCCCCGTGACGCGCCGCCGCGCCATCGCCGCGATGTCCATCGTCCCTGCGCAGAGGTCGAGCATCGTCTCGCCGGGGCGGGGCGCGAGATCGCGGAGAAGCCGCCCGCGCCAGACCTGGTCGATCCGGAGCGACATCACCCGGTTCAGGAGGTCGTACGACGGGGCGACGCGGTCGAACATCGCGCGCACCGCGGACGCGCGCGGACCCTCACCGGGCAGCGGGGCGCTCATTGAAGGTTCCCTCCCTGCGGCGGCGTCCAGGACGCGGCCTTCGGCGGGGCGATGTTCGGCCGGCGGGGCTCGGGCGCACCGGGGACGAGCCGCGCGTAGAGCGCGTCCATCCGCGCGACGACCTCGGGCGGGTGGACGCAGACCTCCGGCCACTCGCGCCCGCCCTCCTCGCGCCACTTCCGCGTCGCGTCGACGCCGAGCTTGCCGCCGAAGGCGAAGTGGCCCGCGGCGTGGTCGAGGACGTCCACCGGCCCGTCCGCGACGACGAGATCGCGCTTCACGTCCACGTTCGCGAAGGCGCGCCAGGCGGCCTGCGAGACGTCCTGCACGTCGACGTCGTCGTCGAACACGACGAGCGTCTTCGTCTGCGCCATCTGGCCGGAGCCCCACAGCCCGTGGATGACCTTCTTCGCCTGGCCGGGGTGCTCCTTCTTGATGGAGAGGAGGCAGAGGTTGTGGAACACGCCCTCCACCGGCATCGCCATGTCGACGATCTCGGGGAAGATGAGCTGGAGCATCGGCAGGAAGAGCCGCTCCGTCGCCTTGCCGAGCCACTGGTCCTCGACGGGGGGCGGGCCGACGACGGTCGCGGGGTAGATCGGGTCGCGGCGGTGCGTCACCGCGACGACGTCGAGGGCAGGGTAGTCGTCCGCGAGCGAGTAGAAGCCGGTGTGGTCGCCGAACGGGCCCTCGCGGACGAGCGGCGCGGCGGTGTCGACGAAGCCCTCGATCACGAAGTCCGCGTCGGCGGGGACGTCGAGCCCCGTCGCGACGCCCTTCACCGTCCGGACCGCCTCGCCGCGGAGGAACCCGGCGAAGAGGTACTCGTCGACGTTGGGAGGGAGCGGGGCGGAGGCGCAGTAGGTGAGCGCCGGGTCGCCGCCGAGCGCGATGGCGACCGGCATCCGCTCGCCGCGCTTCCGGTAGCCGCGGTAGTGGGCGGTCGCGGTCTTGTGGAGCTGCCAGTGCATCGCGAGCCGGCGCGGCCCGAGGACCTGGAGCCGGTACATGCCGACGTTGCGGATGCCCGTCTCGGGGTCGCGGGTGATGACCTGCGGGAGCGTGACGAACGGGCCGCCGTCGTGCGGCCAGGTGGTGAGCACCGGCAGCTTCCGGAGGTCCGGCTCGCGGTCGACCACCTCCTGCGAGGCGCCCGAGGAGACGTGCTTCGGCGCCATCGCCGCGAGCTTCCCGAGCTTCGGAAGCATCTTCAGCTTGTCCCAGAACGACTGCGGCGGCGCCGTCTTGAGGAGCGCGCCCAGCTCGCGCGCGTGGTCCTCGAAGTCGTCCGAGGAGAGCGCCCAGCTCGTGCGGCGCCGGGTGCCGAAGAGGTTCATGGCGACGGGGAAGGCGCCCGAGGCCGGGTTCTCGAAGAGGAACGCGGGGCCGCCCTGCTTCGCGGCGCGGTCGGCGATCGCCGCCATCTCGAGGACGGGGTCGACGCGGTCCTTCACGCGGACGAGCTCGCCCGCGCCCTCCAGCCGATCGAGGAACTCGCGCAGCGAGCGGTAGGCCATGGCGCGGCGATCTCTACCCCACCCCGGCGCTCGTTTTCAACGTTCGTTGAAAGATTCTCGCCGGCGCCGGCGCGGCGCGGGCGCCTGCCCGCACGACGTCCCGCTGGACGTGCGGACCGTGGGGTTCCCCGCTACGCTGCGCCCCGTGGTGCGTCGCGAAGGCACGGTCGAAGGGTCGGCGGGAAGCCCCGCTGCCGGAGGCCTGCCGAGCTGCACCGTTCCAGCCGGTGAGAGTCCGG
>JAHWYA010000072.1 GCA_020028115.1 Anaeromyxobacter sp. | reverse complement strand
CCTCGCGCAGCTCGGGCGGGAGGAGCGCGAGGAAGCGGGCCGCGTCGGTCGCGACGACGAAGGCGCGCGCGACGTGGGCGTCCGGCGAGTCGGCGAGCCGGACCGCGGCGACGCGCTTGCCCTCGATGTCGAAGCCGGAGGCGAGCGCGGGCTCGCCGGGGCCGCCGCGCAGCTCGCCGCGCGACTCGGCGATGCGCCGCCGGACGAGCTCGCGGAGCGTGCCGAGCCCGCCCGGGAGCCGGTTCGTCCCGCGGAAGGCGCCGCCGAGGAGCCGCACGAGCGAGAGCGGCGACGGCGGGCCGTCGAGGTAGGTGAGGAACCGGTGCGCGACCGCGAGGCTCCGCACGAGCTCGTGCCCCTCGAGCCCCTCGAACGGGCGCGCCTCGTCGGCGCGCTTCGACGGGGCGCCCGGCATCGAGGCGGCGGTCTTGAGCGCCTTGCGCACGGCGAGCCGCTCGATGAGCCCCTCGGGCGGGAGCGGCGGCGCGGCGCGCAGGAAGAACCCCGCGAAGTCGAAGAGCGAGGAGAGCGTCCCGAAGGCCGCCTCGAGCGCCTCGAACTCGCCCGGCCACTCCCGGCGCAGCTCGCTCCGGAGCACGCCCGCCTCGCGGGACAGGTCGACCCGGTGCCGTGGCAGCAGGAGCTGCAGGTCCGGCTCGGAGGGCGCGAGGGCGCGCCCGACGTCGGTCGCGAGCCCGAGCTCGGCGAGGACCGCCTCGGCCGACGGGAGGTGGCGCGGGGAGGGGATCACCGCCGGCCCGAAGGGGAGGACGTACCCGTGGTCGACGTAGTGGAAGCCGGGGTCGTCGTGCGCGACGTGCAGGACGCGGAAGCCGCGGCGCGCGAGCAGCGCGCCTGCGACGACGCCGCCGAGCTGGGAGCCGACGACGCAGACGTCGTAGAGCCGCTGGGTGGCCGGTGGGCGGAACGGCTGGGCCACGGCTCACCCGATCTCGGGCTGCGGGTTCGCGACGGCGGCGGGGGGCGCGGTCCGGGCGCCCGCGACGGCGACCCTCCGGCCCACGACCGAGAGGCGCCCCTCGGCGAACCACTGGATCGCCTGGGGGTACAGCCGGTGCTCCTGCTCGAGGATCCGCCGCGCGAGGTCCTCCTCGCCGTCCTCCGGCAGCACGGGCACGATCGCCTGCGCGATCACGGGCCCGGTGTCGGTCCCCTCGTCGACGAAGTGGACCGTGCACCCCGCGAACCGCGCGCCGTACTCGACGCACTGCCGCTGGGCGTGGAGCCCGGGGAAGCTCGGCAGGAGGCCGGGGTGGACGTTCAGGACGCGCGGGCAGCCGCGCGCCTCCGCGGTCGGCCCGAAGGCGCGCAGGAACGCCGGCGTGACGAGCCGCATGTACCCGGCGAGGCAGACGAGGTCCACCCGGTGCGCGCGGAGCACCTCGACGAGCCGGAGGTCGTAGCCCTCGCGGTCGGTGATGCCCTTCGAGGGCAGCACCTCGGTCGCGACGCCCGCCTTCCGCGCGCGGTCGAGGGCGCCGGCGCCGGGCACGTTCGAGACGACGACCGCCACCTCCGCGGCGATGCGCCGGGCGCCGCACGCGTCGAGGATGGCCTGGAGGTTCGTCCCGCCGCCGGAGGCGAGGACGCCGAGCCGGATCACCGGACCACCTCGCAGGTGGCCTCGCCCGCGCCCTGCTCGATCCGCCCGACGGTCCAGGCGTCGAGCCCGCGCCCGCGGAGCACCCCGAGCGCCGCCGCCTCGTCCTTCGGCGCGACGACGGCGACGAGCCCGAGCCCCATGTTGAAGGTCCGGTACATCTCGTCGCGCGAGACCTGCCCCTCGCGCTCGATCACGTCGAACACCGCGGGGCGTGGCCAGCGGCGCTCCTCGAGGACGGCGCGCGTGCCGTCCGGGAGGTTGCGCGGCACGTTGCCCGGGAGCCCGCCGCCGGTGATGTGCGCGAACGACCGGACCTGGACCTGCTCAAGGAGGGCGAGCACGTCCTTCGCGTAGATCCGGGTCGGCTCGAGGAGCGCGTCCGCGAGGGTGCGCCCGCCGAGCCCCTCGAGGCGCGCGTCGAGGGGGTGCTTCTCGAGGAGCGCCTTGCGCGCGAGCGAGTAGCCGTTGGAGTGGACCCCGGACGACGCGATCCCGATCACCAGGTCGCCGGGGACGACCGCGCGCCCGTCGACGATGCGCGACCGCTCGACGACGCCGACCGCGAAGCCCGCGAGGTCGTACTCGCCCTTCGCGTAGAACCCGGGCAGCTCCGCCGTCTCGCCGCCGATGAGGGCGCACCCGGCGAGCCGGCAGCCCTCGGCGATCCCCTTCACGACCTCGGCGCCCTGCTCGGCCGAGAGCTTCCCGGTCGCGAAGTAGTCGAGGAAGAAGAGCGGCTCGGCGCCGACGACCGCGACGTCGTTCACGCACATCGCGACGAGGTCCTGGCCGATGGTGCCGTGGCGGTCGGCGGCGAAGGCGATCTTGAGCTTCGTGCCGACGCCGTCGGTGCCGGACACGAGGACCGGCTCCCGGTACTTCTTCACGTCGAGGGCGAAGAGCCCGCCGAAGCCGCCGATGCCGGCCAGCACCTCGGGCCGGAGGGTTGGGCGGGCGTAGGGCTTGATGAGCTCGACGAGCCGGTCCCCCTCGTCGATGTCCACGCCGGCGTCGCGGTAGGTGAGCGCCATGGCGGGCGTCTACCGCGACGGCGCGGGGACCGCAAGAGCGGGGGGACACTCACCTCGCTGGGGTCGCGCCCCCCGATGTCGGAGCCGCATCGCTCCGCGATGCGGGGGCCCCGCTCGCTCCGGGGCAGCCTCATCCGGCTGCCCCTGCGCTCGCAGGGTTCGGTTCAGAAGGCGACGGCGAGGAGGAGCAGCGCCGCGAGGAGGAAGAGCCCGAGGCGGGGAGGCGAGGTGGCCACGGGGGCGATGGTACCGGCCACGCGGCCGGGCGCCAGTTCGCGGCCGCCGTGGTGTAACCTCGGGCGGATGTCCCGGCTCCGCCGCGTCCTCCTCGAGGTGAGCGCCTTCCGCCTCGCGCTGTGGGCCGGGCTCGTCTTCACCGGGCTCCACTTCACGAACTACGTCTTCCTCGGCCGCGGCTTCGAGCTGCCGGTGGTCTCGAAGATCGAGCACGCCGCCCAGGACTACGCCCTGAAGCACCTGCGCGGCCCGCGCGCCCCGTCGGGGCGCGTGGTCATCGTCGGCATCGACGAGCGGTCCGTCCAGGAAGAGGGGCTCTGGCCCTGGAGCCGGGCGAAGATGGCGCGGCTGGTGGACCGGCTCGCCGAGGGCGGCACCGCCGCGGTCGGCTTCGACGTCATCTGGAGCGAGCGGGACGAGATGGGCCGCCGCATGGCGAAGGTGGCGTCCCTCGTCCGCGCCGCGCGCGAGGGGGCCGACCCCGCCGCCGCGCGCCACCTCGACGAGGTGTGGGAGGCCGCGGGCGGCGCGGAGCCGCAGGCGGCGGTGGACGTCGATCCGACCGAGCAGCTCGCGGACTCCATCGAGCGGGCGCGCAACGTGACCGTCGGGTTCATGTTCCTCGGCGCCGAGGACTCCCCGGAGGCGGACCAGGCCGCGCGCATCGCGAAGCTCCACTTCTTCGAGACGGCCCCGGTCCACGTCGTGGAGGGCGGGAGGCTCACGCCGGCCGGCGAGCGGACGAAGGTGCTCGGGCGGTTCGCGGGCGTGGTCCCGCCCGTCGACGAGGTCCTCTCGGTCGCGGACTCCGGCGGCTTCTTCACGGTGCTGCCCGATCCCGACGGCAAGATCCGGCGCTACCGCACCGTCGCGGGGGCGGGCGACTCCACCTTCGCGGCGCTCGGCGTCGCGCTGCTCGCCCGCGTGGCCGGGAAGGACGGCGCGCCCGCGCCCGTCGTGCCGCTGGGCGCCGAGGGCGCCGCCGAGACGCTCCAGCAGGTCCGCATCGGCGACGCGTTCGCCCTCGACGTCGACGATCTCGGCCGCGTCCCCCTGAACTACTACGGCTCCTACCGGAACTTCCCGGCCTGGTCGGCGACCGACGTCCTCCACGGCCGCATCCCCGCGGAGCAGATGAAGGGGAAGATCGCGGTCATCGGCACGACCGCGGCGGGCACCTGGGACCAGCGGGTGACCCCGTTCGACGACATCGCGCCGGGCGTCATCACCCACGCGACGTTCGTCGAGAACGTCCTGCAAGGGGAGCTGCTCGAGATGTCGGGCGCGGTGTTCGTCCTCGAGCTCACCCTCATGCTCGCTGTCTCCGTCGGGCTCGCCTGGGTCTTCGCGAGGGTCTCCTCGCTCGCGGCGCTCCCGACGCTCCTCGTCGCGGGCGGCGCCTGGGGCGGCGTCGCCGTGCTCGCGCTCCGGCGCGGGAACGTCGTCCTCGCGCTCGGGATGCCGCTCCTGCAGCTGCTCACGATGTTCCTCGTCGCGACCTCCTACCGGTTCTTCTCGGAGGAGCGCGAGAAGCGGCGCGCGCGCGAGACCTTCAGCCGGTTCCTCGCCCCGGCGATCGTCGACGACGTGCTCGCGAAGGGCGGCGCCGTGCAGCTCGGCGGCGAGAAGCGGGTCCTCACCGTCCTGTTCAGCGACATCCGCGGGTTCACCGGGATCTCGGAGAAGCTCGACCCGCACGTCCTCCTCGAGCTGCTCAACGAGTACCTGACGCCGATGACGGACATCGTCGTCTCGGACCACCAGGGCACGCTCGACAAGTACATCGGCGACGCGATCATGGCGTTCTGGGGGGCGCCGAAGGAGCAGCCGGACCACGCGCTGCGCGCCTGCCGCGCGGCGCTCGGGATGATCGAGCGGCTCGGCTCGCTGCGCGAGCGGTGGCGCGAGCGGGGCCTGCCGGACATCGACATCGGCATCGGCATCAACACCGGCCCGATGTCGGTCGGGTTCGTCGGCAGCCAGGACCGCTTCTACAACTACACGGTCCTCGGCGACGCCGTGAACCTCGCCTCGCGGCTCGAGGGGGCGAACAAGGAGTACGGCACCCGCATGATCCTCGGGCCGTCGACGTACGAGGACGTGAAGCAGGACGTGGTCGTGCGCGAGCTCGATCTCGTCCGGCTGAAGGGCAAGCAGGAGCCGGTGCACATCTACGAGCTCCTCGCGCTCGCGCCGGGCACGCCCGAGCTGAAGGTCTTCGTCGAGCGGTTCCGCTGGGGGCTCTCCGCGTACACCGCCCAGCGGTGGGACGAGGCCATCGCCCGGTTCCGCGAGGCGGACGCGCTGCGGGGAGGCGACCCGACGAGCCGCAAGTACGTCGAGCGCTGCGAGGCGATGCGCCGCGAGCCGCCGGGCCCGGAGTGGGACGGCGTGTTCCAGATGAAGACGAAGTAGCGGGGGGACACTCGGCCCGCGGAGGCTGCGGCCCGCGGACCTCGCGCCCCCCCGAGCCCCCGCGCACTCCGGCGCAGGCTCATCCGCCTGCGCCTTCGTGCGCCGTTCCGATCTGTGATGCCCGTCACGCCGCCGCCCGACGCGGCGCGTCGCCGCGCCACCGAAGGGTGGTGGTTTCGTTGACAGCCCTCTCCGAGGCACGCTAACACCGGAGCGCCGCGGTGACGCGGCGCGAATGGCCGACGATCAGCTCTTCCAGCGCTTCGGGAAGGAGTTCCCGCAGGGCACCGTCCTCTTCCGCGAGGGCGAGCCCGGGAAGGAGATGTACGTCGTCCAGCACGGGCGCGTGCACGTCTCGAAGAACGTCGGCGACGTCGAGAAGATCCTCGCGACCCTCGGGCCGGGCGAGTTCCTCGGCGAGATGTCGATCCTGAACAACAAGCCGCGCTCCGCGACCGCCACCTGCGCGGACGCGTGCAAGCTCCTCGTCATCGACGCGAAGACCTTCGAGGCGATGATCCGCGGCAACGCCGAGATCGCCATCCGGATGATCAAGAAGCTCTCGGACCGGCTCGCCGAGGCGAACGACCAGATCCAGAACCTCCTCTTCTCCGACGTGTCGTCGCGGGTGGTCCACTACCTCGCGACCGCCGCCGAGAAGGTCCCGAAGGGGCCGACCGGCCACCGGCTGGAGCTCCGCGCCCCGGAGCTCGCCGCGCGCGTCGGCGTGAGGACGGAGCAGGCCGAGGAGGTCCTCGGCAAGCTCCTCAAGTCGAAGATCGTGGCGGTCGATCCCGACGGCTGCCTCGTCGCGGACGTCTCGAAGCTGCGCCACTTCCTGGAGTTCCTCCAGATGAAGGCGCAGTTCGGGGAAACGACATGAAGCTCCGCGTCCTCGGCTGCTCGGGCGGCGAGCTCCCCCGGCACCGGACCACGTGCTTCCTCGTCGACGGGCGGCTCGCCATCGACGCCGGCGCGCTCACCGCGAGCCTCCCGCTCGACGAGATCCTGCGGGTGGACGACATCGTCCTCACCCACTCGCACTTCGATCACGTGAAGGACGTCCCGCTCCTCTCCGATCTCCTGGTCGGCCGGCGCAAGACGCCGGTGCGCGTGCACGCCTCGACCGCCTGCGCCCGCACGCTCCGGGAGAGCGTCTTCAACGACGAGCTCTGGCCGGACTTCACCCGCATCCCGACGACGCGCCAGCCGGTCATCGAGATCGTGCCCTTCGACCCGGAGAAGCCGTTCAAGGCGGGGCGCTACACGGTGTGCCCGGTCCCGGTCTGCCACCCCGTGGAGTCGGTGGGGTTCGTGATCTCGGACGGGAAGACCTCGATCGCGGTGTCCGGCGACACCGGCCCGACCGCCCGGTTCTGGTCGCGCGTGAACGAGGAGAAGCGGCTGAAGGCGCTCCTCGTCGAGCTCTCCTTCCCGAACGAGCTGCAGGGGCTCGCCGACGTCTCGGGCCACCTCACGCCGCAGACCCTCGAGTCGGAGCTCGCCAAGCTCGAGCGGAACGGCTTTCCGGTCTTGCTGTACCATCTGAAGCCCGCGTACGTTGCCGAGCTCCGGAAGGAGCTCGCCGCGCTCGGGCTGCCGAACGTGCGCGTGCTCCGCCGGGGCGACGCGTTCACGTTCTAGCCGAACCCAGCTGCAAGGAAGGTCATGGCCTGGTTCTCGAAGCAGAAGAAGGTCAAGGCGAAGGAGTCCACGCCGGCGGCCCCGCCGCCCGCCGCGAAGAAGGGCGAGGGGATCTGGTACCAGTGCGACGCGTGCGGCGAGGTCGCCGCTCGGGCCGACTGGGAGAAGAACTGGAACGTCTGCCCGAGCTGCGGGCAGCACGACGCGCTGCCGATCAAGCGGCGGTTCGAGCTCGTCCTCGACAAGGGCTCGTTCCAGGAGCTCGACGCCGATCTGACGCCCCAGGATCCGCTCGGCTTCACCGACGCGAAGCGGTACCGCGACCGGCTGCGCTCGACCTACAAGACGACCGGCCTCCGCGACGCGTTCATCTCGGGCGTCGGCACCATCGACGGCCGGCCGGTCTCCA
>JAHWYA010000526.1 GCA_020028115.1 Anaeromyxobacter sp. | reverse complement strand
GGCGGCACCCCTCGTCGCGCGCGCGAGGGCGCGCGCGAGGCTCCGCCGCGAGACCGGCTTCTCGAGGACGACGTCCACCGCCTCGGCGCCGTCGAGGGCGCGGACGCTCCCGTCGCTGATCGCGGTGAGCAGCACGACCGGCGCGCGGACGCCCTTCGCGCGCAGCGCGTGGAGCGCGTCCAGCCCGGAGAGCCGCGGCATGAGCAGGTCGAGGATGAGGAGGTCGGGCGCCTCGCGCTCGCACGCGGAGAGGGCCTCGGCGCCGTTCGACGCTTCGACCACCAGGTGGCCGAGCCCGGCGAGCAGGTCCTTCACCATGGTCCGGACCAGCCGGTCGTCGTCAGCGATGAGGACCTTCACGCGACCGAAAGGATACCACGCGGGATCACGTGGACGTGCCCTACGGCCCCAGCCCGACCCACTCCGAGCCGTCCTCGTAGACCTCTCGCTTCCAGATCGGGACGTCGCGCTTCAGCGCCTCGATGCAGGCCTCGCAGGCGCGGAACGCCGGGGTCCGGTGCGGCGCGGCGCAGGCGATGACGACCGCCGCGTCGCCGGGGAGGAGCACGCCGACGCGGTGCACGATCGCGACGTCGGCGCCGTGGACGCGCGCGACCTCCGCCCCGATCTCGGCGAGCTTCCGCTCCGCCATCGCCCCGTACGCCTCGTACTCGAGCCGGAGCACCCGGCGCCCCCGGGTCTCGTCGCGGACGGTCCCGGTGAAGGTCACGACGCCGCCGCGCCCGTGGCCAGCGACCGCGTCCACCACCTCGGAGAGCGCCAGCGGGCGGTCCACGACCCGGAAGAGCGGCGCGCCGCCGGAGACGGGCGGTACGATCGCGATCTCGGCGCCGTCGCGGAGCGGGGCGTCGTCCGGCGCGAACTCCTCGTCCACCGCGACGCGCGAGCGGGCGAGGACGCGCGCGAGCGGCGGGTGGGCCGCCTCGAGGGCGCGCCGGAGCGCGCCGACGGTGGCGGGCACGGCGGAGAGGACCTCGCGGGCCGTCCCGGCCGCGTCCCGCGCTCCCGCGAAGTAGAGGACGACGACCGGCACGGGGACCTCAGCGCAGCAGGCGCGCCACGTCCCCGAAGCTCACCGCGAGGATGAGCGCGAGGAAGACGAAGAAGCCGCCGGTGTGGATGATCCCCTCCACCCGCTCGTTGACGCGGCGGCGCGTCACGAGCTCGTACGCGAGGAAGAGGAGCCGGCTCCCGTCGAGCGCGGGGAAGGGGAGCAGGTTCAGGACCGCGAGCCCGACCGAGATCGTCCAGACGAGCTTCAGGAAGCGCTCGATCCCCGCCCGCGCGCCGCGCACGAGGTGGCGCGCGATGCCGATGGGGCCCTCGAGGTTGTCGAGCCGCTGCTTGCGCGAGAAGATCGACGCGAAGCCCCGCAGCTGCCCGGCGACGTTCGCGTTCGTGAGCCGGACGGCCGCGGGCACGGCGGCGAGCGCGCCGGTGCGGAACGGGACCTCCGCGGGGCCGAAGCCGAGCCGTCCCACGCCGCGCTCGTCCTTCGGCGTGACCTGGAGCTGGACGCGCGCCTCGCCGGCGCCCTCGCCGCGCACGACGTCGAGCGTCGTGGGGACGCCCGGCCGCGCCTGGATCTGCGCCACGAGCTGCTCGAAGGTCTCGACCCGCGTCCCGGCGACCGCGTCGATGCGGTCGCCCGGGCGCAGCCCGGCCGCCTCGGCCGGCATCCCAGGGACGAGCTCGCCGACGCGCGAGGCGGGGTCCGCGACGCCGAGCCCGACCGACGAGAGGAGGAACCAGGCGACGAGCACCGCCGTGAGGTAGTTCATCACGGGCCCGGCGAGCACGAAGACGAACCTGCGCCAGGCGGACTTGTTCGCGTAGGCCCCCGCGTCGGCGGGATCGACCTCCGCGGCGGTGCCGGCGCCCGCGACGGCGACGTACCCGCCGATCGGGATCGCGGAGAGCGCGAAGAGCGTCTCGCCGCGCCGGAACGAGAGGAGCACCGGGCCGAACCCGAAGCTGAAGCGCTCGACGCGCATGCCGGCCGCGCGCGCGGCGAAGAAGTGCCCGCACTCGTGGACGATGATGAGGAGGGACACCGCGAGGATCGCGGCCAGGATCGACAGGACACCGCTCACGCCTCGAACCCCTCTCCGAACTCGTCCGCCTCGAAGGCCTCGATCTCGCAGTCCGGCTCGCGCCAGGCGGCCGGCGGCAGGCCGGCCTTGAGGCAGGTGTGGCGGAGGAACGCCTCGGCGTCCCAGCCGTTCTCGACCGCGACCTTCGGCAGCAGCGCGCCGCGGTTCCAGCCCTTCTTCACCACGAGGCCGTGCCTCCCGACCTCGACCGCCTTCGGGTCCGCGAGCCGGCGGGGCGGCTCGAGCGCGGACACGGCCACCGCGAGCGCGGCGACGTCGTCCGCCGCGACCGGCTGGAAGCGGGGGTCCTCCGTCGCGGCGGCGACCGCCATGCGGGCCACCGTCGACGCGAGCGACCCCTGCGGGCGGAAGGAACCGATGCACCCGCGGAGCTCGCCCGAGACGTGGAGCGTCACGAAGGCGCCGCGCGGCTGGGCGAGCGCGCCGGTCTCGGGGAGGGCCGGCGCGGGCGCGAGGCCGAGGTGCGCGAGCACCGCGCCGCGGGCGAGCCCGAGGAGGGCCGCGCGCTCGGCGGGTGAGAGCGGGGTCACGGCCTGCGCCTCGTGCCCGTGAGGAGGAGCCGCCGCGCGTCGCGCAGGATCTCGGCGTGGTC
>JAHWYA010000525.1 GCA_020028115.1 Anaeromyxobacter sp. | reverse complement strand
GGCGCGGGCCCGCCGCGGCCGGAGCGCCCCGAGGCGGCGGCGGGGACGCCCGGCCGGTGAGGCGAGCGGATGGACCGCCCGACTGCGGCGGGGCCGCGCGAGCCCTACCTTGTCCGAGTGACCGCGGGCGGCAGGGCTGCGGGCCGGGAAGCGACCGGTCGGCGGCTCCCCATCGGCGCCGAGCTGACGGCGAGTGGCGTGCACTTCCGCGTCTGGGCGCCGGCGCGCCGGACGGTGGAGGTCGTCGCCGACGCCGGCGCCGTCTTCGCGCTCGCGCCCGAGCCGGGCGGCTACTTCTCCGGCGAGGCGCCCGGGATCGGCGCCGGCGCGCGCTACCGCTTCCGGCTCGACGGCGACGCCCTGCGGCCGGATCCGGCGTCGCGCTTCCAGCCGGAGGGGCCGCACGGGCCGTCGCAGGTCGTCGATCCGTCGCGCTTCCGGTGGACGGACGCGGGCTGGACGGGGCTCCGGCTCGAGGGTCAGGTGCTGTACGAGCTCCACGTCGGCACCTTCACGCGCGAGGGCACCTGGTCGGGCGCCGCCGCCGAGCTCTCGGATCTCGCCCGGGTGGGGATCACCTGCGTCGAGGTGATGCCGGTCGCCGAGTTCCCCGGCGCGTTCGGCTGGGGCTACGACGGCGTCGACCTCTTCGCGCCCACCCGGCTCTACGGCGCTCCGGACGACATGCGCGCGTTCGTGGACCGCGCGCACGCCGTCGGGATCGGGGTCGTGCTCGACGTCGTCTACAACCACCTCGGCCCGGACGGGAACTACCTCAAGGACTTCTCGCCGGCGTACTTCACGGATCGCTACGCGACCGACTGGGGAGAGCCGTTCGACTTCGACGGCGAAGGCTCGGCGCCGGTCCGCGAGCTCGTGATCGAGAACGCGGGCTACTGGATCTCCGAGTTCCACCTCGACGGCCTGCGCCTCGACGCGACGCAGGTCATCTTCGATCGGTCGCAGGAGCACGTCGTGCGCGCGCTCGGGCGGCGCGCGCGGCAGGCGGCGGGCGCGCGGTCGATCCTCCTGGTCGCGGAGAACGAGCCGCAGGACGCGGACCTGGTCCGGCCCGTCGACCGCGGCGGCCACGGGCTCGACGCCCTGTGGAACGACGACCTCCACCACGCGGCGCGCGTCGCGCTCACCGGCAGGCGGGAGGCGTACTACACGGACTACCTGGGCTCACCCCAGGAGCTCGTGTCCGTCGCGAAGCACGGGTTCCTCTTCCAGGGGCAGCGGTACGCGTGGCAGGACAGGGTGCGCGGCAAGCCCGCGCTGGACCTGCCGCGCCCCGCGCTCGTCTGCTACCTCGAGAACCACGACCAGGTGGCGAACTCGGCGGGCGGCGAGCGCGTCTCCACGCTCACGACGCCCGGGCGGTGGCGGGCGATGACCGCGTACCTGCTCCTCGGCCCGTGGACGCCCATGCTGTTCCAGGGTGAGGAGCGCGGCGCGACGCGCCCCTTCCTCTACTTCGCCGACCACCGCCGCGAGCTCGCGCACGTCGTCCGCGCGGGCCGCGCCGACTTCCTGCGCCAGTTCCCCTCGATCGCCGCGCCCGACCTCCGGGACCGGCTCCACGATCCGGCCGACCCGGTCACGTTCGCGCGCTCCACGCTCGGCCGCGGCGACGCGCGCCCCGAGGTGCTCGCGCTGCACCGCGATCTGCTCGAGCTGCGGCGGAGCGACCCGGTGATCCGCGCGCAGGGCGCGCCCGGGATCGACGGCTCGGTGCTCGGCGAGGAGGCCCTGGCGCTGCGCTGGTTCGCGCCGGACGGCGCCGATCGGCTCCTGCTGCTGAACCTCGGCGCCGATCTCGTGCGGCCGTCGATCGCGGACCCGCTCCTCGCGCCGCCCGAGGGCCGCGGGTGGGCCGTCGCGTGGTCGAGCGAGCACCCGCGCTACGGCGGGCGCGGCTCGCCGCCGCCGTTCCACCCGGGAGGCGTGCGGCTCGCCGGCCACGCGGCGATGCTGCTCGCGCCGGAGGAGCCGCGCCGTGGATGACGCGCCGGTCCGCGTCGGCTGGCGCAGCGGCGACGACCCCGAGGCGCTGCTCGACCGGGAGTGGCTCGTCGGCAACGGCCTCGGCGGCTACGCCACCGGCACGATCGGCGGCGTCTGCACCCGCCGCTACCACGGCGTGCTCATCGCGGCGCTGCCGAACGTGGGCCGCACGGTCATGCTCTCGCACGTGCGCGACGCGGTGCGGCTCCCCGGCGGCGCGCTCCACACCCTCGGCGGCCAGGAGCGATCGGTGGGACTCGAGCTGCACGGGTCGGCGCACCTCGAGGAGTTCCGGCTCGAGCTCGGCCTCCCGGTGTGGACCTTCCGCGTCCACGGGCACGCGGTCGAGAAGCGGGTCGTGATGACGCACCGGCAGAACACGGTCCACCTCGTCTACCGGCTGCTGGAGGGGCCCGGCCGCTGCACGCTCGAGCTCAGGCCGGACGTCCACTTCCGCCCGCACGACGCGCCGGTGAGCGCCTCGCTGGAGCGCTACCGCGTGACCGTGGAGGAAGGCCGCTACGAGCTGTCCGCGGCCGGCTCGGACTTCCCGCCGCTCCGGCTGCTGCTCGAGGGCGGGCACGAACGGTTCGTGCTCGAGCGCGAGCGCGTCCCGGAGCTCGTCTACCGGGTCGAGCGGAGCCGCGGCTACGACGCGCAGGGGGACCTCTGGAGCCCGGGCGAGTTCCACGTCGAGCTCGCGCCGGGCCGGCCGGTGGT
>JAHWYA010000524.1 GCA_020028115.1 Anaeromyxobacter sp. | reverse complement strand
GGATTCGGGTCGGCGACGTGGTCGCTCGCCACGACGGCGCCGCCCGGACGGACCCGGGCGGCCTGCGCGGCGAGGAAGGCGAGCGGGTCCTCCACGTGGTGGAGGACGAGGCGCGAGACGGACGCGTCGAACGCGGCGTCCGCCGGGAGGTCGTCGAGCCGCCGCCGCTCGAACGTGGCGCAGTCGCCGAACCGCGCGCAGCGGGCGCGGGCGCGGGCGACCATCTCCGGAGAGAGGTCGACGCCGGTCACCCGGCACCCCGCGGAGAGGAACGCCTCCGCCACGACCCCCGGGCCGCAGCCCGCGTCGAGGACGTGGGCGCCGGATCCGGGCGCCGCGAACGCGACGAGGTTCGCGAGCCCTGCCGCGTCGGTGACGACCGCGGAGCGCTCGAAGAGCGGCGCCTGGCGGTCGAACGCGCGAGAGAGGGCCTCGTCGTGAGGGTCCACGGAGCGGTTCCTAGCGCGGCGCGATCGCCCCGTCCATGCTCACCCGAGCGCCGAGCGCGCCGCCTCGGCCCGGGGGGCGCGTGCACCCGGCGCCTGGTCTCACAGGGCGCCGAGGCGGGTCACTGCTTGACGGTCTTCGGGGCGGGCCGTTTCGGGGCTCCGCGCCGGGCGGGGTCGTCCTTTCCGCCGGACCGGGACGGGGCCGCAGCCTTCCCCCGCTGATCGGACGCGGGCGCCTTCTTGTTCGCGCGCACCGGCTGGACCGCCGGCGCGGGGGCAGCCGGCGCGGCCGGCGTCGCGGGTTCGGCCACGGCGGAAGCTGTCGGCTCCGGCTTCGCCGCCTCCGCCGCGGACAGCGGCGGCGGCGCGATGACGTACTCGCCCTCCACCGTCGCGGTGCCGGAGGCGCTCGCCGCCATGACGATCGCGCGGACCCGCATCGTCCGATCGACCGTGAACGGGCCGGCGTACGTGGGCGACCAGCCGTCGGGCGCCGAGCCGTCCGTCGTGTAGTGGATGACCGCCTCCGCGGTCGGGGAAGCGAGCGTCACCTTCACCGGCGCCGCGAACGCGCCGGGAGGCGGGTCGATCGTCACCGAGATGGGCGGCGGTGGCGGCGGCGGAGTGTACGCCGGCGTCTCGCCGGGCGCGGACCGCGCGCCCCGGCTGGTGGCGCAGCCGGCGGCGAGCGAGAGGACGAGGATTGCGAGGAGTCGGTTCATCGGGGTCCCGGGACGCGAAGTCTGGCCAACAGGATACCGCGTTTCGCAGGCCGGCCGCCCCGGCGGCATGCAGACGCCGGCTCGACCGCGAATCCGGCTATCCAGCCGGGCGGACGGGCACCGAGCGCGAGAACCGTGTGCCTTGCTATGCTCTCCTCGTGACCGTTTCCCGCTGCCTCATCCGAACCTTATCCGCCGCGCACCGCGCGCGATGAGGTTCACGGGGCCGTGGCGGAACTGGCAGACGCAGGAGACTTAAAATCTCCCGCCGCTCCGGCGGCATCCCGGTTCGATCCCGGGCGGCCCTACTCTCACCGAGTCAACGCGAGTCCAGCCGCGCCGCGTCTCTACGCCTCCGCGCCGCACGCCACCCGACGAAGGCTACGAGCGCGACGAGCAGGAGCTTCACGGCGATCCAGACGCCGGCGATGTACGGGCCGGGGGGCACACCGAGCCAGGTGAGGACGGCGGTGATGGCGGCGGTGATGGCGCTCGTCAGCATGGATCGCGGGCCGGTCGGGACCAGAGGTTGTAGCGCGAACGCGCCCGGCGAGCCACCGCGAGCCGGCGGCGCTGCGGCTCCGGGAGGTGGCGCTTCCGTAGGCCGGCGGAAGCCGACCAACCCCTCGAGCGCACGGAGCTTCGGGTTCCGACGCCCTGGTCGCGCGTGTCGCTCGACGACCCGACTGTACATCCCCTTTCCGGTCGTTTACGAGGGGTGATGCCCATCTTCCGCGTCGTCGCCGCCGTCCTGGCCGTGTTCACGGCGAGTGCTGCAGCCGCCCAGAACCTTCGGGTCATCCCCGTGCCGTGGGTGGCGACCGATCCGGCCGTCCCGCACGTCGCCTACAACGGCCACCCGACGACGTTCAAGGCGATCGCGCGCGGCGGGAACGGCACCTACGTCGTGGATTGGGACTTCGACGGGAACGGGGTCTACGACGTCACCTTCACCACGACCAACCGCTACGACCTGTCGACTCGCTTCACCTACCCGACCCAGGCGGCCGACTCGACCTTCGTTGCCCGGGTCCGGGTGACTTCCGGCGGGCAGACGGTCCAGGGCGCCTACCCGGTCCGCGTGTTCGCCGACGTCCCCGCGAACCCGGCAGCGGCCACCGACCGGCAGCTCCAGGTCATGCGCAACGTGGCGATCGACGACGGGCTCTGGTTCCTCCACAAGCAGATGACGCGAGCGGGCGACGAGGACCACCCGGTCACCGGCGCCCAGATCACCGGCTTCGTAGACGGAGAGGCGGGCAACGGCACCTACCGGACCATCGCCTCCGGCTCCTTCCTCGAGGCGCTGGGGCTGAACCTCCACTTCCCCGCCTTTCCGGCCGCCTACCTCGGGGAGCTGCCCGACCCGGCGGCCAACGCGGCGCGCTGGGCGGTCGACCCCTACGCCGAAGACGCTGCGCGCCTCGTGAACCACCTCCTCACCCAGGCGTCCGTGGTGAGCGTCGCAGCCTCCGACGAGGTCGACCTGGTGGGCTTCTATCCGGAGATCGCGCTGGAGCCGATCGCCGGAACCGACGACGGGATCGGGATCTGGAT
>JAHWYA010000523.1 GCA_020028115.1 Anaeromyxobacter sp. | reverse complement strand
CCGCCTCGACGTCCGCCGCCGCGCCTCGCTCCGGCGCGGGACGGGCCGGCACCGCGGCGAGGCGCTCCCGGAGCGACTCCGCCCACTCCGGCGAGGGCGCCACGAAGACCGTCCTCCCGCCGGCGACGAGCTTCCGCCCGACACGCGACGCGGCGGCGAGCCCCGCCGCGTCACGGGGGTCGAGGTCCGCCTCGCTGACGAGCGGCGCGTCCTCGCCGCGGCGCGGGTCCCGGAACCAGACGCGGGACCCGCCGGCGAGCCACGGCAGGTCGTGCAGCGCGATCACCTCGGCGAGCGGCGACAGGCCGGCGAGGTGGAGCCCGGCGCGGAGGAGCCGCACGCCGCGCGGGCCCGCGACCACGAGGAGGTGGCCGCGCCGTGGCTCCGCGACCGCGTCGAGGAGCCAGAGCGCGACGATCCAGGGGTACAGCTCGACGAGGAGCTCGTGCATGCGCCTCCCTCGCCGCGGAGCCGGTGCACGCGCCCGCTAGGCGCCCTCGCCCGGTGGACGGGCGGGACGCGCGCTCGCCTTGCCGCGGAGCGCGTTCCAGAACTTGACCCCGAGCGCGCCGACGCCGGCGAGCCCGACCACCACGAGCTTCCCCGCCTTCGCGAAGAGCTTCGCGAGCATGGCGAAGAACCCGAGCTTCACGGCCGCCGCCCCGGCGCCTGCGGCGACGAGGGCGGTCAGGCCGTACTCCGCGACCTTGTCGCCCGGGACCCACTCGGCGTACCGCTTCCCCTCCTTGTAGGCGAACGCGGCGATGACCGAGTCGACCGCGGGCTTCGCCTTCGCGAGGTTCCGCGGCTCGTCGACGAGGGTCACCGACATCACGCCCGAGCGGCCGAGCACGCGGACGTTGTAGTTGATCGACTCGTGGCCCGACTCGTTCTTCCCGAGGAGCGCCCAGGTCAGGTTGTGGGTCGCCGCGTCGTACCGCGGCGCCTCCGCCCAGCCGACGACGTGGAGCGCTGGCCGGCCGCGCTTCGTGCGCTCCTCGTTCGACGCCTCGGTCGCCTCGGAGATCGACTTCAGGAGCGCGTCCGCGTCGATCTTGTCCTTGTCCTCGTCCTTCACGAAGCCGATCGGGTTCCACTCGAACACGATGAACCAGTCCTGGTCCTCGGCCTTCGGGACGATGAGCCCCTGCTCCGAGCCGTCGGTCAGGTTACCCATCGCCTCGAGCAGCTTCCGCGTGTCGGCGGCGCCGGCGAAGGCGAACCCCTCCGGAAGCTTCACCTCGGCGAGCGACTCGCCGAGATCGACCTTCGCGGGCCCGGGGACCCACTGGACGTCCGCGGGCGGCGCCTCGGCGGGCGGCGCGTCGGCGGCGAGCGTGGCCGCCGCGGCGAGGAGCGCGGCGACGGTCGAGACGAAGCGAACCGGCTTCAGGAACTTCCAGGACATGGCGGGACCCCTCCGCGCGCACGTGCGCGCTCGGGGTTTGTTGCCCGACGGTGGGTGTGGGTGTCAAGCCACGCATGGCGGACGGGAGGACATGGAGTCGAAGGACTCAGCTCCTCGCGAGCCTTGGGACCAGGAACCGCAGCGACGCGTCGTAGCGGTAGCTCGTCCCCATGTGCCCGTCCTCGAACTCCTGGTGCTCGACGGGCACGCCCAGGGCGCGGAGCGACTCCGCCACCATCCGCGTCCCCCAGCGGATGTTGAACTCGTCGCGGGTGCCGCAGTCGAGGAACACCGCCCCGAGCTTCCGGAACGCGTCCGCCGCCCGCGGGACGAACCGGACCGGGTCGTGCTCGAGCCAGCGAGCCCAGACGTCCTCGCGCAGCCGCGCGGTGGGCAGCTCGAACGGGAGGTCGAGCCCGAGCGGCGCGCCGGGGCGCGGCGAGTAGTGCGCCGCCATCGCCACGACCGAGAGCGCGGTGAAGTCCGCGCCCGAGAGCTTCGCCTCGCGCGCGCGGCGCCGCGCCCCCGCGAGCCACGCCGCGGAATCGGGCGCGCCGAGCAGCATCGCCGCGGTCTTCGGGAGGTCGGGGAGGTAGCAGTACTCGAAGCACGAGTCCGGCGCGTGCGCGCCGACCAGCGCGAACACGTCGGGCCGGTCGCGGCCGAGGCAGAGCGCCCCGTAGCCGCCGGACGACTTACCGACCACCGCGCGCGCCTCCGGGCGCGCGAGCGTCCCGAGCCGCGCCTCGACCGCGCCGCGTACGTCGTCGGCGACGTAGTCCTGGTAGCGCCCGACCGCGGGCGCGTTCGTCCACTGCGTCCCCCCGAGCGCGGTGGCGCCGTCCGGGAAGACGCCGGCGACCGGCGGGATCTCGCCCGCGTCGACGAGCGCGTCGAGCCGCTCGGGGACCGTCGGGGCGAACACGGACGCGGTCCGCCAGCCCGCGACGCTCCCCGCGAACCCGTGCAGGAACGTGATCGTCGGGAGCCCCGCCGCGCCGCCGGGCGGGACGTACACGAGCAGGGTCCGGCGCGCGGGATCGCCGAGCGCGTTCCCGGCGAGCGCCGGGGCGTCCACCTCGAGCTCGAGCAGCTCCCCCTTCATCGCTCCCCTCCGAGGATGAGCCGCGCGCGCACGCCCAGGTGGAACCACGCGTGGACGGCCTTGCCCGGGATCTCCGCCGAGCTCGAGGCGAGACCCGTGTCGACCGACATGCTCGAGTAGCGGCCGGCGCCGAGGAGCCCGAACGGCCCGAGCGCGAGCCGCGGGTGGACGCGCCACTCGACGCCGCCCTGGACCGCGAACGGCTCTGCCCCCCGG
>JAHWYA010000071.1 GCA_020028115.1 Anaeromyxobacter sp. | reverse complement strand
TGAGCTTGAAGACCGAGACGTCCGCGAGCCCCTCCGGCCCCTCCGGCGCGGAGGGCCGCTCGGCGCGGGCGCGCCGGACGAAGACCGACCGCTCGAGGATGTCGCGCGAGCCGAGCTCCTCGCCCGCCGCCTTGTACTTCTGGTACTCGAGCAGCCGCCGCACGAGCTCGGCGCGCGGGTCCACGCCGGCGTCGTCCGCCGAGGGCGCGTCCTCCGCGACCTCCGTCCGCGGCAGGAGCAGCTTCGACTTCATGAGGACGAGCTGCGCGGCCATGTGCAGGAACTCGCCCGCGAGGTCGATGTCGAGCTCCCGGAGCGCCTCGAGCGTCGCGAGGTAGCTCTCCGTGATCTTCGCGATCGGGATGTCGAACAGGTCGACCTCGTGCTCCTTCACGAGGTGCAGGATGAGGTCGAGCGGCCCCTCGAACGGCGGCTCCCCGGCGCGCAGCGGCGGGAGCGCGACGCGGAACGCGTCCGCGGCGGCCCGTGCGGTCGGCTCGTCGGCGTCGACCGCGTCGCGCGTGTCGGAGTGCCTGGAGGTCGTCATCCCGGGGGGGACAGGCTAGCCGATCCGCATCGCCTCGCGGACCTGGACCATCGTCCGCTCGGCGGTCTCCCGCGCGCGGCGCGTCCCGAGCTCGACGAGGTCGTCGAGGTCCTTCGGCCGGGCGAGGAGCGCCTCGCGCTTCTCGCGCATCCGCTCCTGGTCCGGCGCGAGCTTCTCGAGCAGCTTCTTCTTGCAGTCCACGCAGCCGATCCCGGCGGTGCGGCAGTTCTGATCGACCCAGGCGACCGTGTCCGGCGTCGAGTAGACCTTGTGGAGGTAGTAGATCCCGCAGACGTCCGGGTTCCCCGGGTCCTGCCGGCGCTTGCGCGCGGGATCGGTCACCATCCCCATGATCTTCTTCGTCGTGGTCTCGGCGCTCTCGCCGAGGTCGATGGCGTTCCCGTAGCTCTTCGACATCTTCCGGCCGTCGGTGCCGAGCACCTTCGGGGCCTCGGTGAGGAGCGGCTGCGGCTCGGGGAAGACCTCGCCGTAGTGGAAGTTGAAGCGCCGGACGATCTCGCGGCACAGCTCGAGGTGCGAGACCTGGTCCGCGCCCACCGGCACGCGCGTCGCCTTGTAGAGGATGATGTCGGCGGTCATGAGGACCGGGTAGCCGAGGAAGCCGTACAGCGCGAGGTCGCGGTCGGTGATGTTCTCGCGCATCTCCTTGTACGACGGGGAGCGCTCGAGCCAGCCGAGCGGCGTGATCATCCCGAGGAGCAGGAAGAGCTCGGCGTGCTGCTTCACCTGGCTCTGCACGAAGAGCGTCGCCTTCTGCGGGTCGATCCCGGCGGCGATGAAGTCGACGAACATCTCCCGCTCGGACTGCTTCACCACCTCGGTCCGGTCGTAGCTCGTCGTGAGGGCGTGCCAGTCCGCGCTGAAGAAGTAGCAGTCGTGGTCGGCCTGGAGCCGGACCCAGTTCGCGAGCGCGCCGTGGAGGTGGCCGAGGTGGAGCCGCCCGGTGGGGCGCATGCCGCTGACGACGACGGGGCGCTGCTCGGTCATGAGCCTTCCTTCGCGCGCTAGGCGCCGGCGATGGCCTGGACGAGTCCGTTGAGCAGACCCATCACGAAGTTGCGGGGACCGGTGAGGAGCCCCCGCCCGAAGAAGAAGAACGCGAGGAGCACGAACGGCGAGAGCCGCGCGAACGTCTCCCACGCGCCGCGGAGGCGGTAGGGCATCAGCGCCTCCGCCACGTGGCTCCCATCGAGCGGCGGGATGGGAAGGAGGTTGAAGATCGCGAGCGCGACGTTCACCTGCACGAAGATGGCGAGGAGCACCCCCGCAGCCTCGCCGCGCCCCACCGTCTCCGGCGCGAAGCGGATGAGGAGCGCGTAGACGATCGCCGCGAGGACGGCGAGGGTCAGGTTGGATATCGGCCCCGCCGCCGAGATGAGGATGCTCCCCTTCGCCATCGAGACGTCCCGCCGGATCCGGCGGACGTCGACCGGCACGGGCTTCGCCCAGCCGAACGGGATCCCCGCGAGCGGCAGCAGCAGCGTGCCGATCGGGTCGATGTGGGGGATCGGGTTCAGCGTCAGGCGCCCGAGGCGGGCGGCCGTGTCGTCGCCAAGCCGCCACGCCGTCCAGGCGTGGCAGAACTCGTGAACGGTCAGGGAGAGGATGAGCGGGATGAGCAACATCACCCGCTCGAGGAGCACGGCCTGGTCCAACTGGAGCCTCGCGAAAGGAAATCGGGTGTTTAGCAGCGCGAGGCGGGCGGGTCAACGCGGACGGCGGGGCGTCGGTTCGGCCCTCACGCCCGCGGGTGGAACCGGTCGTAGAGCTTGCGAACGTGGGTCCGGTCGACGTGCGTGTAGATCTGCGTCGTCGAGACGTCTGCGTGGCCGAGCATCGCCTGGACGGCGCGCAGGTCCGCGCCGCCCTCCAGCAGGTGCGTCGCGAAGCTGTGCCGGAGCTTGTGCGGCGAGACCGCCCTCCGGATGCCCGCCCCTCGCGCGCAGCGGGCGACGATCTTCGCGAAGCCTTGCCGCGTGAGCTTCCCGCCGCGCGGCGTCACGAAGAGGTGCTTCGAGCGCCGGCCGCGCAGGATCGCCTCCCGGGCGGACGCGAGGTAGGCGCGGACCGCCTCCGCTGCGGGGGCGCCCACGGGGACGAGCCGCTCCTTCGACCCCTTCCCCCGGGCGAGGAGGACCCGGGTCTCGAGGTTCACGTCGTTGAGCTCGAGTCCGACGAGCTCCGAGACCCGGAGGCCGGTCGCGTAGAGGAGCTCGAGCATCGCCCGGTCCCGGCGGCCCGCCGGCTTCCGCGGATCGGGGACCGCCACGAGCGCGAGCACCTCCTCCCGCGACAGGAGGGACGGGAGGCGGCGGCCCGGACGCGGCGAGTCGATCTCGTCCGTCGCGTCGAGGGGAGCGAGCTTCTCCCGGACGAGGAGCGCGTGGAACGAGCGGATCGCCGAGAGCGCCCGCGCCTGCGAGCGCGACGACAGGCCGCGCTCGACGAGGGAGGCGAGGTGCGCGCGGACCTCGTCGCGGCCGACCGCCGCCCAGTCCGTCACGCCGAGCGAGGCGAGGTGGTCGGCGTAGCGCCGGAGGTCGCGGCCGTACGCCTCGACGCTGTTCGCCGCGAGCCCCTTCTCCAGGCGCACGTGGGACACGAACAGGTCGAGAACCGCCTCGAGCGCCATCCCGCGACGATATCGCCGAGCGCGGCCGCGTCCAGGAAACGGCTCCGCTAGGCCACGAGATCCGACACGTCGCCCTTCCCGGCGCGCAGCACGACCGGCTCGGGTCCCGACAGGTCGATGATCGAGGACGGGTCGTTCGGCTGGTAGCCGCCGTCGAGGACGAGGTCGAGGCCGTGGCCGAGCTTTTCCTTGATGTCGCGCGCGTCGATGAGCGTCTCGCCCTCGGGCGTCGCCGCCGACGTCGAGACCAGCGGGTGGCCGAGCCGGCGGACGATCTCGAGCGCGATCGGGCTGTCGGGGATCCGGATGCCGACCGTCTTCTGCCGCCGCAGCATGAGGTCGGGGACGAGGCGCGTGGCGGGCAGGATGAACGTGAACGGCCCCGGGACCTTCCGGCGGAGCACGCGGTACGCGGCGTTGTCGACGATGGCGTAGCGGGCGATCTCGGCGAGGTCCTGGCAGATGAAGGACAGCTCGTGGGAGCGCGGCAGCTGCTTCAGCTGGTAGATCCGCTCGATCGCGCGCTTGTCGAAGAGATCGCAGCCGAGGCCGTAGTAGGTGTCGGTCGGGAAGGCGAGGAGCCCGCCGGACGACAGGACCGACACGGCGCGCTCGACGACGCGCGGCTGCGGGTGGGCGGGATCGATCTCGACGATGGGCGCGGCCGCCATGGTGCGCGGTTTCTTAGCAGCTTTCCCCGGCGCCCGGAACTTCCCTGACGCCGGGACCGCGCGCTCAGCGCGACAGCTCCTGAAGCAGCCGGAGCAGGTTCCCGAAGTCGATCGGCTTCTTCACGTACGCGCTGAAGCCCGCGCCGCGGATCCGCGCCTCCGCCTCCGGCCCCTTGAGCGACGTGCACGCGATGACCGGGATCGACCGCGCCTCCGGGCGCTTCCGCATGAGCGAGAGCACCTCGTACCCGTCGAGGCCCGGCATCATGATGTCGAGCAGCATCACGTCCGGGCGGTGGTGGCCGGCGAGGTACCCCGCGAGGAACCCGTGGCGGGCGGTCTCGACCTCGTAGCCCGAGGCGGAGAGGAACTCCCGGACCACCTCGAGGAGCGTCTCGTCATCGTCGATGACGAGCACCCGCCGCCGCCGTGCCGCGACCGGGGTTCGGTCCGGCCCAGGCAGGGGGGCGCCCGCGCGCACCCCGTTGGCCGCGAGGTCCGTCGGCACCGGCATCCCGCGGTCGACGAGGAAGCGCCGCAGGTCGTCGACCGAGACGCGCCCGTGGCCGCCCACCGTCCGGTGCGCCGGGATGGCTCCGTCCCGGATCCAGTTGCTCACCGTCCGAGTGGAGACGCCGCACGCGGCCGCCACCTCGACGCTCGTCAGGAATCTGGGCGGAGCTTTTTCCTGCATTTCCGGTGTTTCCCGCTTTTCCGGATATTCGTACCAGCGCCAGATCGAGCCGTCAATCGACCGGTCGAAGGCCTGAGGCCGCCATACGATATCGGGCATGAACTCACCGGGAATCACGAATGGAACCGCCCGCCCGGGAAGCCCGGGCGGGCAGAGACCATCCCTCGTGTGAGGCCGGCTAGCTGCGGCTCTTCCCGCGCTCGATGAGCTCGCGGACCTTCTGGCCGCCCTTCTTACCGATCTCCTCGTAGAACGCGTGGCCGCGCTCGTCCCGCACCGTGATGCCGCCCTTCCGGCCGGCCTCCGACACGGTCATCCCACGCCGCCCCTCTTCGGGCTCCGTGCGCCCAGCGCCCGGGCCCTTCTCCTCGTCCGCCATGTCCCCCCCCACTCGCGCGCCCCCGCGCGCTCCCTGCGGCTACCGGTGGTCGGAGCCGCCGCCGTCGTGGCTGCCGGCCTCCTCGCCCTCACCGGCCTTGCCCTTCTCGATGAGCTCGCGGACCTTGTGGCCCCCCTTGCGGCCGATCTCCTCGTAGAACGGGGTCCCCCGCTCCGCCTTGATCGTCTCGCCGCCCTTCTTGCCGATCTCCTCGTAGAAGCGCGGCCCGCGCTCGGCCTTGACCGTGTCGCCGCCCTTCTTGCCGATCTCCTCGTAGAACTTCCGGCCGCGCTCGGCCTTGACGGTCTCGCCGCCCTTCTTGCCGATCTCTTCGTAGAACTTCCGGCCGCGGGTCTCGCGGACGCGGACGCCCCCCTTGCGACCGGCCTCCGAGACCGTCATCGCCCCCTTGCTCCCGCCCTTCTTCTCGGTCTTCTCGTCAGCCATGGATCGCCCCCGTGCTCCTCTCGAGCACAATCTGGTCGTTGCTCCTACGCCGGCGCAGGGCCCGACCGAGCACGTGCTCGGCGATGACCTCCGCCATGTCGAGGCCGGTCGCGTCGAGGATCCCCCGCCAGCTGGGGTTTCCGTTCACCTCGATGACGGTCGCGCCCTCGCCGGCCGGGACGAGGTCGACCCCCGCATAGTCGAGCCGGAGGGCGCGGGCGGCAGCCTCCGCGACCGCCTCCACCCCCGGCGCCGGGCGCACGGCGAGCGTCCGCCCGCCCCGCACGACGTTCGTCCGCCACTCGCCCGCCGGGGCGTGCCGCTCGATCGCCGCGCGCGCCCGACCCCCCACCACGAACACACGCAGGTCGCGCCCCGGATGCGGCACCCAGGCCTGCAGGTAGACCGCGCCGTCGCGCGCCACGAGGGCCCGGACGCGCGCCCGCCCCTCGTCGTCCGGGCCGAGGCGTTCCACGCCGTCACCGAGCGAGCCGGTGAGCGGCTTCGCGACCGCCTCCCCGAGCGAGACCAGGGCGCGCTCCGCGTCCGCCTCCGTCTGGGCGACCGCCGCGCGGGGCGTCGGGACGCCCGCGAGCCGGAGGAGCCACGACGTCCGGAACTTGTCCTGCGCCGAGAGGAGCGGCTCGAGCCGGTTCACGACCAGCGCGCCCGTGCCCTCGAGGGCCCGGTAGATCTCGAACTGGACGTCGGGATCCCCGGCGCGCCCGAAGCCGCGGGCGAGGATGAACGCGTCGAACTGCCGCGCCGGCGCGCCCCTCGCGAGCACGACCACCGAGTCACCTTCCACGTGGGTGCCGAGCTCGGCTGGATCGATCGCCGCCGCCTCCGCCCGCCGCGCGCACGAGGCGAGCAGGCGCTCGCTGTGCCAGTCGGCCTCGGGCCAGGCGGTCACGACCCCGATCCGGATGAAGCGCTCCATGCCCAGGCTAGCTTCCCTTCCCCTACCCCGACCGCCCGCGTGGAAATGGTGTCCACGCCCGGCTGCCTGGACAAGAGCGCGCCATTCCGGGTGTTTTCTTGCGTCGCGTCGGGGGGCCGCCGAGCGGCCCGGCGGAGCTTCCTACTCAGGCCGGGCGAGCGCCTGCCCGACCGCCCCCACGACGCGGGCCGCGAGGTCCCCCTCGAGGCGGCCACCGTCGGACGTGCGGACGTAGAACGCATCCGCCGCGCGGTGCCCCTCGGTGGTGATCCGGGCGAGATCGACCGTGAGGCCGAGGTCGAAGAAGGTGCGGGAGAGCGTGTGCAGGAGGCCGACGCGGTCCGCCGTGAAGACGTCGACGACCGAGTGCGCGCGCGCGCTGTCGTTGTCGATGACGACCTTCGTCGGGACGCGCGGGAGCGGCTTCTGCGGCAGCGTCGAGGCGCGCAGCCGCCGGGCCATCAGGGCGTCGAGCGCCTCCTCGCCCGCCAGCACGCGCTCGAGGTCCGCCCGCGCCGCGCGCCACCGCGCCTGCTCGACCGGCCCCTCCTCCGGACCGCGCAGCTCGAACACGTCGAGCGCGCGGCCGGCGAGCCAGCCGAGGGCCGGGTCGGGCGGCGACGAGAAGACCTCGGCGTGCTGGATGTCGATCCGGTGGGCCGCGAGGACGCCCGCGATCGTGGCGAGCAGGCCCGGCCGGTCCGGTGCGGTGAGCGCCACCTCGGTGTGGCCGAGGTCGGCCCTGCGCCGGGTGGAGGTGGCGAGGGCTCGGCCACGGCCGAGCGAGAGCAGCCGCAGGTGACGCGGCGCGAGCCCGGGCGACACGGTGAGGAAGTAGCGCGACGGCATCGCCGCGACGAACCGCTCGTGATCGTCGACCCGCACGCCCCAGCCGCGCTGCTGCAGCGCCTCGAGCGCGAGCTCGCGCCCCGCGGACTCGGCGGTGCCGCGCGACGGGCGCCGCTCGCCGTGCCGGAGCACCTCGCGCGTCTTCTGGAAGAGCTCGCGGAGGAGCCGCGCCTTCCAGTCGGTCCAGGTCCGCGGGC
>JAHWYA010000002.1 GCA_020028115.1 Anaeromyxobacter sp. | reverse complement strand
GTGGGTCGGAGACGGGGTGACGACGAGGGGTGCCCGGGACGAGGGGCGCCCCCAACGTGGCGCCCCTGGCGGCTGTCGGCGCCCCGTAGTTACCCTCGGCAGTTACCTCGGCGGCGGGCTCAGCTTCACGCGCACCGCCGTCAGGCCGTCGCCGCGTCGCTTGCCGTGGACGACGGCGCGCTGACCCGGGCGCACGTCCTCCGCCCTGGCTGGCCTGTCGGCGATGAAGAAGCGCGTCTCCGCGCTCACGGCGAACGCCACCGCGTGACCGTCGATGGCCTTGATCACGATGCGGTCGGTCGTGACGCTCTCCACTACCCCCATGGCGCGATCGCCCTTCTCGTGCGCGACGGCGGGTCCGGCGACGAAGGCAGCGACGAGGCAGACGACCGTCAACTGGAGCTTCATGGGTTCGTCCTCTCAGTGAGCGCGCGCGCCGTGGCCGGTCTCCCGTACCGCCGGCTGCTCGCCGCGCAGGAACCTGTCCTCGTCCTCGAGCGCGCGCCATTCGTCCGGGGACTTGGGGTTGAGCGCCTCCATCTCCGTTCTCTCCCCATCGTCGAGCTTCGGGAGGTGGCGGATGAAGTGGACGAGATGCCAGCTCCCTTCTGCGCTCCCCGGCCCGGCCCAGGCGGGCATGCCGGTGAACCGGACGCCGTTCTCGATGATGTAGAAGAGCTCCCCGTCCGTTAGCTCTTGGGTCGCGGGGCGCCGCATGTCCGGCGCGCGGGGGTAAAGGTTGCGGCCGATCGCCGTCTGGCCGCTTCCATCGTTCGCGTGACAGCTCGCGCAGTGATCGGCGAAGTGCGCGAGCCCTGCCGCGAGAACGCGCGGGCTCGGGGCGATTGGATTCATCGCCTGACGAGCGTCGGAAGGGATGGCCCATGTGCGAAGCGCGCCCGCGATCCTCGCCTCGACACGAGAGGGCTCGACGCGCGCGGAGATCCCGCCGCGTAGGGCGACCGCAGCGCCGATACCGGCGAGCACCATGATCGCCAGCCCCAGCCATCCAGTCACCAGGCACCACCGCCTCATCGACCCTCCTGCTCGGTCATCTCGTGGCTAACGAATCCCATTCGCTCGCGCAACGGGCGGAGGCGCCCGTCCGCGTGACCGATCTGGTCACACCGCGAGCTGCACGCCGTGGCAACCCGCCGTGACGCCGCGCATACCCCGCATGGCACGGAGCGTGCCTCAACGCCCGAACCACAGGGCGCCTACGCCGCCGCTGGGCAGCTCGTGTCCCCCGCGCTCGCCGGCGACCCGCGCGTGCTGACGGATTCCGAACCGCCCCAGTGGGACCTCCGGCTGTTCCCCTCCATGCTCCGCTCCACCGGGTCCTTCGACGACCACGGCATGCGGTCGGCGCGGGCGCGGTGGCGAAGAATTCCGTGCTCCCCGGGCTCTCGCTCGAGTGGACGCCGGCCCCGGGGCTCGCGGTGTCCGCGAGCTATCAGCGCACGGCGTACGGGCGAAACGTCGCCGACGCGGACGCGTTCTCCGTCGGCGTCGGCAGGACCTTCTAGCGTGACGGGCGAGGGTACACCGTCACTGCGCGGCGTCACCGCTCGCGGATGCCGAGCGCGCGCAGTCGGGCCCGGATCTCCTTGAGGCAGCGCTCCTCGCACGCATCGACGGGACGGTCGTAGCCGTCCCGGTGGATGAGCCGGATGGTGACCGAGACCTCGTCGGCATCCGGGACGACGCGGGACTCGTAGAGGGCGGGGCGGAAGGGGGTGAGCTCGGTCCTGCTCGGCCGGTCGTCAGGGGGCACGACCTCCTCGGCGATCCGGCGGAGATCCTCGACGAGGTCCCAGCACTTCGGGCAGCCGGGAAGTGCGCGGGCGCCCTTCGAGTGCACGGCCCACAGGTTGATCTGGAATCCGACCTTCACCCGTTCGGCGCCGCGGATGACGATCTCGGGCTCGACATCGAAGTGGACCTGCCTGGCGCGCGCTATCTCGGCCAGCTCTCTCGGCTCAGGGGTCGTCATCGGACTCGTGCCTCCACCTCGACGTGTGTCGCGGGCTCGCACGCGACGATGCAGCGTGCCTGTTCACCCTGGACCGGTTCCGACTGCCACAGCAGCCCAGCGCTCGCCGCCGCGGCGACAGCCGCGAACGCGGCCGCCCGGTGGGTTCGCACTTCAGGCCGACCGCGGGCGGTGACGGCCGCCAGGAACGTGGAGGGCCGGCCCGTGACGAGCGCAAGGACGCATCGGCCGTATGCCGCCGGTCCGAACTCACGCAGGATCGTCCAGCCGTTCCGGATGACCTCGCGTCCTGTGATCACGCCGAGCACGCTTCAAGGTGATGCACCGGAGATGCCGCTCGGGCGGCGTCCGGACGCAGCGACCTACCGGGGCGCCACGACGATCGAGGCCCGCACGTCCTCGTTCACGCACCCGACCTCGAGCGTCTCCGCGCGATCGAGCTTCAGTGTGACCGGAACGGTCTCACCGACCGGAAGCTGTACGAAAACCTGCCTGGCGGGGATCGCGACGCCCTCCTTGCAGTGGGTGTCTGTGCTCCGCCGGATCGCGAGGACGACCTGCTCGCCCTCGTCCGCTCGGATCTCCTGCGGTGAGAAGCCGTACGAGACGACGAGCACCTCGACCTGGCGCGCGCTCCCGGCTGGCAGAACGCCGCGCTGCCGTTCGGGAGCTGAAGGACGCTCCTGCCTGGCCGGTCGAGGCGGGATCTCCGTGCCGCCACCCCCGTGCGAGTGCTGCGCTCCGGCGGCCCACGGAACTGCGATAGCCGCGGCGACGGCGAGCATTCGAATGCAACCTCTCATGGCAAGTCTCCCGCGCGGAGTGCGCGCTAGCCTTCCTGCAGCTCGCGCACGGGGTCGCGAGCGGCGCAGGCGAATGCGGTAGGCACTGCAGCAACCATCCCGACGAGAGCACCGGCGCCGACCACGACGGCCGCAAGCGCCCATGTGGTCGGCCCAACGTCGCGGATCGACGGCTCCTGGGCAGCGCCGATCAACGAGCCGACCAGCGCACCCACCGCGGCACCACCGCCCGCGACCGCTGCGGACCGCGCGAGCAATGCTCCGAACATCGTCCACCTCGACGCTCCGACTGCAACGAGCGTCGCGAGCTCGATGCGCCGCTCCGTGGCGTCGAGGTGCGCGGCAATGAGGAGCGTCAGCGCCGCCACCGCGGCCATGACGGCGTACGCGATGGCGCGATGGCGCGCGAGCGATTCCTGGATCGCTGCGTCGGCCACTTCCCCGCGGTCGGTGCGGATGACCGTGGCGCCTGGGAGGGCCCGAGCGACCCGGGCCTCGGCTTCGTGCGCAGAAACCCCTGCGGCGAGGAAGACGCGGAGTTCGTTCACGCCCTCCACGCCCCCGAGCCCTCGCGCCGCACCGAACGGCACGAACAGGGCGGCGTCCTCGACGCTGCCCGTCGAGGGCAGCACGCGCACGACCTCGAACTCTCTACCGTAGACCGTCACGCGCGAACCCACGTCGTGGCGACGCGCGAGCTCGGACCCGACCGCGGCCTCGTCGAGCGCGGCGTCCGAGCCGGCTGCGGGGAACACGCCGACGATCGGATAATGTGCACCCGCGACCTCGCGGTGGACGACGATCCTTTTCTCGATCCCACGAAGGTCCCGTTCGAGGGCTCCTCGGATTGCGCCCTCGGTCCAGGAAGGGAGCTCGCCCGCGATGTCATAGCGCGCGAGGGCGCTCGCGGTCGTCCCCCGCGGCACGACCGTTAGCGCGGGGCCGACCAGGTCGATCTGCGCCGCCACCGCGGCTTCGCGTCCCCGTGCGACGAGCTCCGTCGCCGTGACCGCCGCCGCGATCGTCGCGACGACCGCTCCGGCGAGCGCTACGCGCCGAACGCGCGCGGCGAGCTCCCGCCGGACGAGCCAGAGCGCCGCGCTCGTCACGCGGTGACCCTGCTCGGAACCGCGAGGTCGAGGGCTCCCGAGCGGAGCCGCACGATCCGGCCAGCCTGCTCGGCGAGGCGAAGATCGTGCGTCACCATCACGATGGTCTGCCCCCCGCGGTTCAGGTCGCGCAGCACGTCGAGCACCTGGTCGGCGGTCGCCGGGTCGAGGTTCCCCGTCGGCTCGTCCGCGAGCAGCACGCGGGGGGCGTTCACGAGCGCGCGCCCGATGCCCACGCGCTGGCGCTCGCCGACCGAGAGCTGCGCAGGCCGGTGATGCCGGCGCGCGGTCATGCCGAGCCGCTCGAGGACGGCTTCCGCCGCGGCCATCGCATCGGCGCGTGCGCGGCCGGCGAGCAGGGGAGGGAGCGCGACGTTCTCGAGACAGGTGAGGTACGGGACGAGGTTGAACGTCTGGAACACGAACCCGACTTCCGTCCGCCGGAGGGCAGCTCGCGCCTCGCGTTCGAGATCGTACACGCGGGTCTCGCCGAGGAAGACTTGTCCCGAGGTGGGCGTCGCGAGGCCGCCCATGGCGAAGAGCAGCGTCGACTTTCCGCTGCCGCTCGGCCCGACGACGGCCACGAACTCGCCGCGGTCGATCCGGAGCGTGATCCCGGCCAGCGCCTGCACCTCCCCGCCGCCGGGGGCCGCGAAGGTCTTCGTGAGGTTCTCGACTCTGATCATGGTCAGGACTCCCTGAGGACGACGGTCGGGTCGAGCGCCGTCGCGCGCGCCGCCGGGATGAAGGCCGCGACCGCGCTGACGAGTGCCGCAAGCCCGACGGCGGGAACGAGCAGGCCCGGCGACGGCGCGAGCGGCGCTCCGAGCAGTGAGGCCGCCAGGTGCTTCGTGAGCGGCATGGCCGCGAGCCACCCCGCCGCGCCTCCGATGGCACCCCACGCCGCCGCCTGCGCCGTGAACAGGGCGGCGAGCGCTCCGGGCCGCGCCCCGACCGCGACGAGCAGCCCCAGCTCGCGCATTCGCCTCCGCGCCTGCGACGCCGCGAGCGCGCCGATCACGAGCGCGATCACGACGCCACCCGTCAGCTGAAGGATTCCCGAGTACCGCTGCATCGTCTCGACACTGCCCTTCTGCGCCTTCAGCATCCCGGCGACCGTCACCGCGCGTGCGCCTGGCACGAGCTTCTCCACCTCGCCCGCGAGCGTCGCGACGTCGATCCGGCACCAGCATCCGCCCAGCCGCAGCACGGACAGCTCCCCCGGTCGCCGAAGGACGCGCTGCGCGGCGGAGAGCGGCATGAAAACCGCCGTATCGAGACCGTCGGGAGGCGCCTCGGCGACCTGCAGCACGGAAACCGCCTCTCCCGCGAGCCGGAAGGTCCCGCCCGGTCCGACGCCGAGCGCCCGGGCCGCCTGGGTGCCGAGGACCGCCGGGGTGACGTCACCGAGCGCCGGCCAGGCGAGGTCCTGGCCGACTATGACGACACCGCCGTCCTCAGAGCCGGCGCGCACGTTCCCGTACAGGCGCGCCTCGATGGACCGCACGTGCTGCGCGACGTGGGACGAACGGATGATCCCGGGAAGCGTATCCGGCAGCGCCTCGGGCCCGTAGCGCTGGTCGTAGAATGCGGCGAGGTCGGTCGCCGCCGGGACGACGAGCATGTTCCGCCCGAGACGGTGCGCCAGGTCGTGAACGGACTCCTCTGCGGAGGCGGAGACGGCCCGCTGCGTGACGAGGGCTGAGACGACGAGCGCGACCGCGAGCGCGCCGAAGGCGTACTCGACCCAGCGGCGCCGCAGATCACCGATGAAGAGCATCCACATGCGTCGCTCGGCCTCCGTCAGAAGAGAACGAGTCCGACCCAGCAAGGGGTGGGCCAGCCACGAACGAGGTGCTGGCCGCGGATTTCGCCGGCCGGTTGGGTGTTGCTCGCGACAGGCGCGGCTACAGTGTGATCGGAGCGGTCACGGTCGGCCAGAGTCCGGTGCACCCCGGATGGCCGCACGCGGCGGACGAGGAGATGCGCCATCCTGCGGGCGATGACCTGCTGGCGAGGTGGACCATGATGCTCGTCCTGACGTGCGCGCTCTGCGCTGCGACTCCCGACACTTTCACCGTTGCCTCATCGTCGCGAACCGCGCTGCTCGACGCGGGACTCTCGCTGGGGCAGAGCGGCAATCCCAGGCCAGCCGCACCCGTGCCCCTGGCGCTCGCTCGCACTGCGGATCAGGGCTCTGGGGATGGCGACCACTCCGGCCACATGAGCCCGATGTGGATCATGATGGGCGTGATGATGGCGGTGATGATGGTCGGAATGGGCATCTACCTCATGCGCCAGTCGGCTACCGGACAAGTGCTCGGAAACGCCGCCCTCGCGTCGCCGGCGCAGCTGGCTCTCCCGGTGAGCGTCGCGCGAGGCGGCGGCGGTTGAGCCGTCACAGCTTCGCCCGCCGCAGGAGCTGCGCGTTCACCGGGACGACGACCGTGCTGACGGACATCAGCACCGCTCCGACCGCCGGCGCGAGGACGATCCCCCACCGCGCGAGGACCCCGGCCGCGAGCGGGATCGCTGCGATGTTGTAGCCGGCAGCCCACCAGGTTCTGGATCATCTTCCGGTATGCCGCCCGGCTGAGCGCGACGATGCGGGGGACGTCCCGCGGGTCGCTCCGGACGAGGCCGATGTCACCCGCCTCCACCGCCACGTCGGTGCCCGCGCCGACGGCGATCCCGACATCGGCGGTCACGAGCGCCGGCGCGTCGTTCACCCCGTCGCCCGTCATCGCCACGCGCTTCCCACTCCGGCGGAGTGTCTCGATCACCTCCGCCTTCCGGTCTGGCAGCACCTCCGCATGCACCGCGTCGATCCCGAGCTCTCGCGCGACCGCGGCGACCGCCCGCGGGTCACCCGTGAGCATCGCGACCTCGATCCCCATCTCGTGAAGGCGGGCGACCGCCTCCCGCGACTCGGGCCGCACCGCGTCCGCCACGCCGAATGCGGCGACCGCTCTTCCGTCCTCGATCAGGAACACCACTGCTTTCCCGCGCCCCGCCGCTTCACGCGAGAGCGCGTCCAGCTCGGAAGGCAGCGCGGCCCCGAGCTTGCGCAGCAGGTTCGGCCCGCCGACCCCTCTCTCGCGCCCGTCCACGCGCGCCCGGGCGCCATGCCCGGGTATCGCCTCGAAGCCGTCCGCCTGCGGCACCAACAGGCCCCGGTCGCGCGCGGTCCGCACCACCGCCTGAGCGACGGGGTGCTGCTGGCTGCCTCGAACAGCCCCTTGTGCTCGCGGTCGGCGCCGGTGAAGGCGCCCTTCACGTGGCCGAAGAGCTCGCTCTCGAGCAGGTTCTCCGGGAGCGCTCCGCAGTTCACGGGGAGGAACGGGGCGCGAGCTCGCGGGGAGAGCCCATGGATGCATCGGGCGATGCGCTCCTTGCCGGAGCCGCTCGCCCGTGAGCAGCACGGGAGCATCCACGGTAAAGACCAGCTCGGCGACGTCGAGGACGCGCCGCATGGCTGCGCTCCTCGCGACGCAGCCCGCCCGTCGGAGGACGTCGACCGGCGCCGGACGGTTAGCCGCCGAAGGACTGGTTGCGGACATCCGGGCTCTCGTCCGTCGTGCGCGGCTGCGCCTGCCGCTCGTCGGAGCCCTTCTGCTTCTGGCCCTGGCGCAGCGGGTGGTCGACGTCGTGGATCGCCCCGTCCGAGCAGCAGCTGCACGGCTGCTTCGAGGTGCTGCCCTCGGCGGCGAGCGCGGGGGCGGCGGTCAGGAGCGTTGCGGCGGCGATGGTCGGAAACAAGATCCGGTTGAACATGATTCCCTCTGGTGCCGGCGAGTGGAGTGGAGCGCCCGGGGCCGGCGCGGCGTCCTGTCGGGAGTCACTGCAGGTCGCGGGCCACACACGTTCCCCCTCGCATTCGTCGTGATCGCGCCCATTCGGCTCGGAGAGAGCGGAAGAGCGCGCTCGGCGCTGGTACACCGTGACCTACTCGATCACGGCTCGTGCGATCGCAGTCCAGTCGCGCTCTCGCAGCCGCTTCGAAGACGTACTGGGAGACCTTGCCGTCCGACGTGCGACGGTCCCGGTCACACCCACGGGATCGAGGAGCTCTGCACCCTACCCGCGCGCAGACCGAACTGCGACGCGCTCGGCGCCCTCGGTGACTCGGACGGTCACATCTTCCCGTGGTGGTTAATCTCGCAGGTGCCGGTCTGCCGCATGCGCTCCGCGTGCATCCGCACCGTGGACCGCAGCCGGTCGAGGTCGGCGGGGTCGTTCGGCGTCACGACCAGGCGTGCCCCGCCCTCGACGTCCTCGACTGCTGCCCGAGAGGGGGGCGGCATCATCGCCATCGCGTCGCCTCCGCCACCGGAAGAGCCCATCGAACCGCCGCCCATCATCGAGCCGTGGTGCATACCGCCGTGCATCTCCATCCCGCGGCCGTCCTGGTGGTGGCGGTTGTGCATGTCCGCCATCGCGTGAACGCGCGCGCGGAGCTCGCCGGCCTGATCCGGTGAGGTCGTGAACGTGACCGCCTCACCGTCCCGAGTCTCCGTCACGGCGACCTGCGTTCCCGGAACGGCCATCGGGCAGGCCTCCATCGGCGTCGACTCCATCCCACGCGGCGCGGCCGATCCCGCTTGTGCGGGGGAGGTGGCGGGCGGGTTGCTCGCTGCGTGCCCAGCCATGCATCCGATCCCCGTGGTGGTGAGCGCTATGGACAAGGCGGCGACGCTCTTCCTCATTTCACACCTCCTGGCGTTGCGGGACACGAACGGTATGCGCGAAGTTCCCGCGTCGCACGTGGTCGAAGAGGGGCCGAGCCCTCGACGGATCCCACGCCTGGGGTACAGGGGACTGGAATCCATCCGACAGCGAACGGATCGAACAGGTACCGTACCGCCTCGTACAGTGCGTTCCGGACGGTACGGCGGCGGCTCCGAGAACGAGCCTAAACGCCCGACATCACGTGCGGCATGACGGTTGCTTTACGTTCCTACGCCGCATGTCGCGGCACGAACCGCGAAGGTGAGAGTCATGATCACGAAGATGTTCCGCCTCGGAGCAGCCGCCGCAATCCTCGCCGCAGGCGCGGCTCGCGGCGAAGACGCCGACCGGACCGAGACGCAGGACCGGCAGCACGACGCCGCGCACGCGGCCATGCACGACGCGCTGCAGAAGCAGATGAAGACGCCACCAGTCGCAGCGCAGATGCCCGGCATGTCCGATCGCACCGCCGCGGACACGACGAAGGCCCGCGAGCACGCGGCGCAGATGCAGCAGGTGCGCGAGGCCGCGCGGCAGCGGGCGATGGCCCATGGCGCGCACGACGCCGCGATGGCGCGCCGTGACGGGTCCACGCACGGCGGAGCGCACGACGGGACCATGCACGGCGGCGGCGGCATGATGGGCGGCGACGCAACCACGACCCAGCAGGGCGCTGGGATGATGCGCACGGGCGACATGCACGGTGGGTCGGGCGGGATGATGCCTGGCGGCGGCGGGATGATGGGCGGCGGCAGCACCGCGCCGGGCTCCGGCGGCGGGATGATGGGCGGAGCCACCAGCGGGACGACCACCAGCACGCCCTCGACGAAGTGACGCGGAGAGCGCCACGGTGATCGCAGCAGGCCTCCTCCTTCTCGCGCTCTCCACCTCCGCCGCGCCCGGTGCCGACGAGCACCTGCTCGCTGGCGCCGCCGCGTTTCGCGACGGGCGCTTCGACGCGGCGCTTGTCGAGTTCCGCGTCGCCGAGAAGCTCGGTGCACCCGACGGCCGGGCGTACGCCGCGGCGGCCCTCGTGAAGCTCGGGCGAGCCGAGGATTCGGTCGAGGCGTTCGCGTCGTCGCCGCCCGGCGACGACGACCTGCTCGACTGGTACCGGGCGCTCGCGTGCTATGAGGCGCAGCTCTACCTCTGCGCCGACCGCATCCTCGCGGGGCTGACGCGCGCCGGGCCGAAGGTGGCCACCGAGGCCGGGAAGCTCCGCGCAGAGGTCGCACGCGTGCTCGCGAGAGAAACCACCGCGACGACGATCGACTGGTACCTCGCGCGCTGTGAGGCGCGGCGCGCCGAGGGCCGGGCGGCGCTCGCGGCGGCGTATTGCCGGGAGGCCGCCGAGCTCGGAGCCCGCCGGCCGGACCGGCACGGGGTCGCACGCGCGAACGCGGAGCTCGTTCGGCTCGAGCCGCCAGCGCCCGTCGGGAGGGAGCGGTGATCGCGGCGCTCATCACCGGCCTCGCGCTGGCGGCGGCCGACCCGTGCGCGCCCGTCCAGTCGGCCGCGGCCGCGGACCCGGGCGCCGCGGCGGTCTACCGGGGCGTCGCCGACGCCGAGGCGCAGGCGGGCTCCCGGGAGACCGCCGTCCTCGCGTACCGGAGCGCCGCCGCGCTCGATCCCACCGACCACGCCTCGCGGGCAGCGCTGGAGCGCTTCTGCCGCGCTGGCTCAGGCGTCGACCCGTTCCAGGCAGGGCTCGCCAAGATGGACGCGGGCGACCTCCGCGGCGCCGTCGCCGACTTCCGCGCCGCGCGCGGTCGCGTAGGCGTCGACGAACCCTCCGTCGCGCTGCTCGAGGGGATCTGCCACTACGAGCTCGGTGAGGGACGCGAGGCCGAGCCGCTCCTGCGCGCGGCGGAGCGCTCGCCGGAGCACGCGGATCTCGCACGGTTCTACCTGGGCCTCCTCGCGCTGCGGGAGGGCGCGAGCTCCCGGGCCGCCGCCCTGTTCGACGCGGCGAGCGCGAGCGCCGCGATCGCACCCGTCGCCTCGGACCTCGCGCGGGTCGCGAGGACGCGGGGCCCCTGGGCGCTCACGCTGGTGGCGTCGTCCGGATTCGACTCGAACGTGAACCTCGCGCCGCCTGGGGCGCCCCCGGCGCGCGCGTCGGACGGGCTCTACGCTCTCGGTGCCACCGGCCTGGTCCGGCCGTGGGGAGCGGACGGTCCGTACCTCAGGGCGCAGGGGTTCCTCGACAAGCAGTACCGGCTCGACGCCTACGACGTCTCCGGCGGGGATCTCGCCGGAGGCTGGCAGCTCCAGGGGACCCGCTGGTCCGGTCTCGCCGAGTACGACTTCGCGTACCGGACGTTCGGGGGGTCGCCGTTCCTTTCGTCCCACCGGCTGCTCGCGTCGGCGTGGACCCTCGTGGGCGACGTCACGCTCGGCGCGAGCTACCTCGCGCGCTTCGAGTCGTACGCCGACGGCTTCTCGCCCTTCTCGGGGACCGTGCAGGCGGCCGAGGTGCGGGCGTCCTTCGGGGTGGGGGCTCGCGCGAGGCTCGCGCTCGCCTACGGAGCCGCGTGGGACGGGGCCCGGCTGTCGATCCTCTCGTACGTCGAGCACGGGCCGCGCGTGGAGCTGCGCGTGGTGGCGTCGCGCGGCGTCCGGCTCGGCGCCGACGTCGCGACGACGTTCCGTGGCTACGACGCCTTCGACCCGACGCTCGGCGCGCGCCGCCGCGACACGTACCTCGACGCTGCCGGACTCGTCGAGTGGGACCTCGCGCCCCGCTGGACCGCCCAGCTCGCCCTTCGGGGCCGGCGCGCGCTCTCCAGCGTGGCCGGGTTCGAGTACACGAAGGTGGTCCCGACGGCCGGGCTCGCGTACACCTTCTCGCCGTGAGCGACTCGCGTGCCCTCGTCCCCGCCGTCGCCGGCCTCGTCGGGCTCGCGGGCTCGCTCGTCGCGACGCTCTTCCTCTATCGCTCGGCCGCCGGCGCCGTGGACCGGACGCTCGAGGAGCGGCTCCGAGGCGCCGGTGAGACGGCCGCCGGGATGTTCTCGCGCGTCGATCCCGAGTCGGTGGATCTGCGCCCGGTGATGACGGCCAACGGGCTCGAGGGCGCGTACCTCCTCTCGCCCTCGCTTCACATCCTCGCCGACGCGGCGGGACGTCCGGGCCGGCGCGCCGATCTGCTCCGCACCGACGCCGCACGCGTGGAGCGCGCCGCCCGCGGCGACGCGACGGTTGCGTTCGCGTACGCGGTCGGGAATCAGCCGGTCGCGACGGGGTACTTCCCGGTGCGGGGGCCCGACGGCGCCGTCCGCGCCGTCCTCGCGCTGGAGGCCGGGGAGGCGTTCGCGTCGGCGCACCGCGGCCTGCGCCGCGCGTTCACCGTCGCCGTCGCGCTCTCCGTGCTGGGCGCGCTCGCGCTCGCGCTGGTGGCGCGGCGCTGGGCGCGCGCCGAGGCGGTACGGCGCCATGACGCCGAGCGGGCGATCCGGGGCGATGCGCTCGCACGGATGGGCGCGATGGTAGCGCACGAGATCCGCAACCCGCTGGGCGTCATCCGGGGCTCGGTCGAGCTCGTGCGGGCGCGGAGCGGTGCTGCGCTCTCCGCGCCGGACGTCGAGGCGCTCGCGGACGTGCTCGGGGAGGCCGACCGGCTCCGGTGCCTCACCGACGACTTCCTCGACCTGGCGCGCGATCCTGCCATCGCGCTCTCGCCCGTGGAGCTGGCTGAGATCGTGGAAGACGCGGCGCGGGCGGTGGGCCGCTCCCATGGCGCGCTCGAGGTCCACGTCGAGGGCGCGGCACGCGCTCAGGCCGACCCGGCCCGGATGCGGCAGGTGGTCTCGAACCTGCTCGTGAACGCAGCCCAGGCCGGCGCGCGCAACGCGTGGGTGCGGGCCGATGGCGCCGACCGGTGGGCGCGGCTCGTCGTCCGTGACGACGGCCCGGGCGTCGATCCGGCGGTGCGGCCGCGCCTCTTCGAGCCGTTCGCGACGGGCCGGGCCGAGGGGACGGGACTCGGGCTCGCGCTCTCGCGCCGGATCGTGGAGCGCCAGGGCGGAACGCTGCGCCTCCTCGACGACGCCGCGGGGGGCGCGGCGTTCGAGGTGCGGCTCCCGCCCGCGCGCGACTAGGATCCCGCCATGGCGCGCGTCCTCGTGGTCGACGACGAACCGAAGCTCGGCCGGGTCGTCGCCCAGATGCTGGAGCTGGACGGGCACACCGTGGTCCGAGCGGGCGGCGGCCGCGAGGCCCTCGCGAGGCTCGGCGAGCAGCCCTTCGACGTGGTGGTCACGGATCTGAGGATGCCCGACGCGGACGGCCTCGCCGTGCTCCGAGCGGCGCGCGCGCTCTCGCCGCCGCCGGAGGTCGTGCTCATGACGGCCCACGGCACGGCCGAGAGCGCGGTCGAGGCGATGAAGTCCGGCGCGGCCGACTACGTCACGAAGCCGTTCTCGATGGACGAGCTGCGTCTCCGCGTCGGGCGGCTCGCGGCGCAGCGCGCCGCGGAGGCGCAGCGGTCGAGGCTCGTCGCGCGGCTCACGCCCGATCTCGTCGCGGAGAGCGAGGCGATGAAGGCCGTGCTCGCCGCCGCGAGGCAGGTCGCGCCCACCGACGCGAGCGTCCTCCTCCTCGGCGAGAGCGGCACGGGCAAGAGCCAGCTCGCGCGCTTCATCCACCACCAGGGGCGACGCGCCGCGGGCCCGATCGTGGAGGTCCACTGCGCCGCGCTGCCAGAGACGCTCCTCGAGGCGGAGCTGTTCGGCCACGAGAAGGGAGCCTTCACCGGCGCGGCGCAGCGCAAGGCCGGGCACCTCGCCGCCGCGGACGGCGGCACGCTGTTCCTCGACGAGATCGGCGAGGTCACTCCTGCGACGCAGGTGAAGCTCCTGCGCTTCCTGCAGGACCGGACGTTCGTCCCCGTCGGCGCGACGCAGGCCCGGACCGTGGACGTGCGCGTGATCTCCGCGACGAACCGCGACCTCGACGAGGCGGTCCGCGCGGGCGCGTTCCGCGAGGACTTCTACTACCGCCTGAACGTGTTCGCGATCCGCGTGCCGCCGCTCCGCGATCGGCGCGACGATATCGCGCCCATCGCGGAGCGCTTCCTCGCGACGCGCGGCCTGCCCGCCGAGAAGCTCTCGTCCGAGGCGCGCGCCGCGCTCCTCGCGCACGACTGGCCGGGCAACGTTCGGGAGCTCGAAAACGCGCTCGAGCGTTCGCTCATCGTCGCGGGCGAGGGAGAGCTCCGCCCGGAGCACCTCGCGGTCGGCACTTCGTCACGGGGCCGGCCGCGCGACGCTGCCGCGCTCGTCGGCGAGGGATTCGACCTCGACGCCTTTGAGCGCGAGCTGCTCCTCGCAGCCCTCGCCCGTGCGGGAGGCAACAAGACGCGGGCAGCGAGCCTTCTCGGAATCACGCGCCGTCGGCTCTACTCTCTGCTCGCGTCATCGGGCGGGGAGCCTGGGGACGCGGAGTCATAGGCCACCGCTTCCTCGTTCCGGTGGCGGCTCGCGAATCGGACAGCGCGACTGCAACGGAGCCGCATGTGCGCCCGTACGCTGCACCACGCCGCGTCCCTGCCGCGAGCCTCGCCCGCTCGGATCGAGTCTCAATCCCACATGCGCGCACCATGCGCCGATTCAACCCGCGGTCCCGTTCTCCGGGCCGCGCCCGACGAAATGCGACGGCAAGGGCTTACGGATCACCGCCGGTCGTTCAGGTACAGCGCGAGCGCCTTGCGCCCGCCGGAGATCGTCCGGTTCGCCCACCGGCGGCGCTCGCGCCACTTCAGGACCAGGGGAACGGCGGCTGCGAGGACGACGACCACGACCGGGAACAGGGTGCGCAAGGGAGGGCTCGCTCGGCTGCTTGCTTCGGGAAAAAGAGAATGGCCGCCCGGGTGGGCGGCCATTCGTTCGACTCGGTACTGGTTGCGGGGGCAGGATTTGAACCTGCGACCTTCGGGTTATGAGCCCGACGAGCTACCTGGCTGCTCCACCCCGCGGCAGGGTTGAAAAGGCGTGAAGCGAGGCGGGTTTGTACGCTTCGTGGCCGCGGGGGTCAAGGGGTAATTTCGCGGTGTCTCCCGAGCCCCGCGCTCACCCGCGCGCGAGCCGCCACATCGCGCCGGGCACGGCCAGCGCCGCGGCGAGCGCCACCATCGTGGCGCCCGTCGGAATCTCCCAGAGCCACGAGAGCACGTAGCCCGCAGACGCCGCGAGCACCCCGAACGACGCGGCGAGCGCGAACGCGGGGCGGAAGCCTACGCGCAGCATGAGCGCGCCGGCCGCGGGCAGCGTGAGGAACGCGAACACAGGCAGCGCCCCGAGCGCCCGCGCCGCCGGCGGGATCGCGACACCGATCGTGAGGAACAGCACGACGTCCCACAGCCGCACCCGCATCCCGAGCGCCTGCGCCGTCTCCGGGTCGAAGGACGTGAAGGCGAGCTCCTTCCCGAACGCCGCGTGGACCGCGGTCGCCAGCGCGGCGACGACCGCGATGACTGCGAGGTCGGAGGCGGGGACCGCCACCGCGTTGCCGAACACGAGCCCCTGGAGATCGTGCGCGGCGTGGACGAGGCGCGAGACGCCGAGGACCACGAGCGCGGAGGCGACCACCCACGTCGCCCCGACCGTCGCCTCCGCCGGCAGCCGCCGCGGGCGAAACGCCCCGAGGAGCAGCGCCCCCACCGCCGAGACCGCGATCGCGACCGCGAGCTGCTCGGAGGCGTGCTCCGTCTCGATGTGGAACCGCTCCTCGACGAGGAGCGTCCCGACGAGCCCGAGCGTCGAGAGCTGCGTCAGCGCCGCCGACACGAACACCGTGCGCCGGAGGACCACGTAGACCCCGAGCGCGCCGAGGAGCGCGCCCGCGACCACGGAGGCGGCGAGCGGGACCTCCCAGATCTCGCGCGCGTCGACGAACGCCTGGAGAGCGTCGCTCATCGCCGGCCCTCCCCGCCCGCGGCGTGCACGTAGCGGCGCCCGTTCTCCTCGCGCACCTCCACCGGCCGCCGGTAGAGCGCCGCGAGCGCGTCCGGCCGGAGCATCTCCGCGACGTCGCCCACGCGGAAGAGCGCGGCGTCCTTGTCGAGGAACGCGAACGTCCGGGCGTAGTTCGCGACCGCCTCGATCCGATGCGAGACCATCACGACCGCGAGCGGGCTCCCGGCCTGGAGGTCGCGCAGCAGGTCCATCGTCGCGAGCTCCGCCCCGGGGTCCATCCCGTTCGTCGGCTCGTCGAGCGCGAGGAGCTCGGGCTCGGCGGCGAGGGCCCGGGCGATGAGCGTGCGCTGCCGCTGCCCGCCGGAGAGCTCGCCGTACCAGCGATCCCCGAGGTCCTCCATCCCGACGCGCGCGAGCGCGCGCCGCACGACCTCCCGGTCGGCCTCCCGCGCCGACCGGAGCACCCCGAGCATCGGCACGCGCCCCATCAGCACGACCTCCCCCACGGTGAACGGCCAGATGGAGTCCACGTGCTCGCGCTGCGGCACGTAGCCCACGCGGAGCGCGCGGGGCCGCACGAGCCGCCCGCGCACGAGCGGCTGCGCGCCGAGGAGGGTGCGGAGCAGCGTCGTCTTCCCCCCGCCGTTCGGGCCGACCATGGCGAGGAAGTCGCCGGGCAGGACCGCGACGGAGATCCCGGAGAGGAGCGCAGTCCGGCCGTAGCCGATCGCGGCGTCCTCGATCGCGACGAGGGGCTCCTTCATCGGAGCGCTCCGGTGATCCGCGTCACCACGACGTCCAGGTACTTCTCGTAGGTGTCCATCCCCGGCTCGCCGCCCACGTCGCCCGGGATGAGGACGAGCTTCGCCCCGGAGTGACGCGCGACGACCTCCGCCGACTTGGTGTCGTAGTAGTTCTCGACGGCGATCGCCTTCACCCCTTCGCGCTGCGCGACCTGGACGAGGTCGGCGAGGTGACCGGGGGGCGGCGGCACGCCCGGGCGCGGCTCCAGCTCCCCCGCGGACACGAGGCCGCTCCAGTCGAGGAAGTAGACCATGGTGCGGTGCCGCGTGAAGAGCCTCCGGCCCTTCAAGGACGCGAGCTCCCCCTGCCAGCGCGCCGCGGCCGCCGCGAGCCGCCGCTGGAAGTCCTGCAGGCGCTGCGCGTAGTAGGCCGCGTTCTTCCCGTCGAGCGCGGAGAGCCGGTCCGCCATCGCCGCCGCGATCCGCTCCACCCGGCGTGGATCGGTCATGAAGTGCGGGTTGCCCGCGGGGTGGAGATCTCCCTGCGCGCGGCTCACGGGACCGGCCGGCACGTCGAGCACCGCCACGGCGCTCGCCGCGGTGAGGCGCCGCGATCCGCCCGGCTGGATGTCCGCGTTCCGGGACTGGTTCACGAGCGGCGGCAGCCAGCCGATCTCGAGGTCGAGCCCGACGTCGACGAGCAGGTCGGCGTTGCGGAGCTTCACCGCGAGCATCGGGTTCGCGTCCACGAAGTGCGGGTCCTGGATGCCGCGAGACAGGCTCTCCACCTGCACGCGGTCGCCGCCGACCTCCTTCGCGACGGCGGCGAGCCCCTGCGTGGTGGTCATGATCTTGACGGCCGCGGCAGCCGGGAGCGCCGCGGAGACGAGCGCGAGGAGCGCGATGGCCTTCAGGTTCGGCGAGGTCATGGGCGTGTGTCCTAGAACGGGTGAGCGCCGTGGGAGCCGATACCGAGCTCGAGCCCGAGGATCACCTCGAACCCGTCCTGCCGGTCTGGCCGCGCGTCGTACGAGGCCTGGAGCCGGAGCCGCTGGAACTCGCTCGGGAACCAGGTCGCCACCGCCGAGTAGCGGCGCTCCGTCCCCGCGCTGGCCTCTCCCGCCGCGGGCGCCTCGTCGTAGCGGACGCCGTATCCGGCGTACGGTCCGCGCCGCCAGAAGAGCTGGGCGTACCCGCCGGCCTTCCAGCCTTGCTCCGCGGCCGCCGTCAGGTTCGGCATCGCCTCGGCCAGCGCGTCCGAGAGCCCGCCCGCGCGGAACCTGCGCGTGAAGAGCTCGCCCTGGAGCGCCACGTACGACCGCGAGCCGAGCGGGCGCCAGCGGAGGTACAGATCCGCGGCGCCGAGATCGCGGAACGCGCCGGTCGCCTCGCTGCGTCGCGCGGCCGAGAGGCCGACGCCGAGCGTCGTCGCCTCGCCGAGCGGGAAGTACTGCAGGAGCCGCGCGACGCCGGTGAGCCGCTCGCCCGGATCCTCCTCGGTGACGCCCGGAGCCGTCCCCTGCCCCGCGAGGTGGAGCTCGGCGAACCACGGCAGCGGCGAGAGCCAGGCGACGTCCACGCCCGGGCCGGACAGCACCTCGTCCGCGACGAGCCGGTTGCGCGCGAGCGGCGCGTCCACGAACTCCCACACGTGCGGGTGCTGCTGGTTCTGGCGCCCGAACGGGCTGAAGAACTTGCCGGCGCGGACCTGGAGCCCGCCCGGCAGGTTCAGGCTCGTGAGGTAGGCCTCCTCGACCGCGACCTCCTCGGGCGTGAAGGCGATGAAGATGTCGGCGCGCGCGTACGGGTCGACGACCGACTGGAGCCCGAGCTCCAGCTCCTGGAAGAGGGGGGTGGGCTTGTCCTTCGGCCCGAACGGCCCGTCGCGGGGCGAGAGCCGCTCGACGTCGTAGGTGTCGAACGCGCCCGCGAAGCTGCCGACCGCGCTGAGATCGGGGAGGAGCAGCAGCCTCGCCAGCGGGTTCCCGCCCGTGGTGCCCTGGGCGGTGCCGGTGGCCGGCTGCTGCTGAGGTGCCGGGGCGACGCCCTTCTGGCCGCTCTGTCCGAGCTCCCGGGCGATGTCCTCCTCGAGCTTCTTCCGCCTCGCCGCGTCCTGCCGCTCCGGGGTCCGTGGCGGGGAGGCCTCCTGCGGCTGGGAGGTCGGCGGCGGGGACTGCTGCTGCGCGGACACGGCGAAAGGAAGCGACACGACGGCGGCGACTGCGGTCGCCACTGCGAGTGAATGCATGGGCGGCTCCTCGGCGCGCACGGGGCGCGCCACAGCACGGGAAGCGACGGCGGTGGGCTGTTCCGGGGCGCTACGCGCCCGCGGGAGGAGACTGGCCGGGGATCGCGCCGAGCGGCGCCCCGGAGACCGGCGGGAGGCCCGGCGCGCAGATCGCGTCGCCGGTGACGTGGACGACCGGCGCGAAGTCCGGGAGCTCGCTGCGAGGAGGCGCCGCGTGGCGAAGCACGCAGACGGCACACTCGTCGCCCCCCGCCGCGTGCACGTGCGGCGCCCCCGCGGCGGTGACGAGGGCGAGCGCGAGGAGGACGGCGACGAGGGCGCGCATTGCGGAGCCGGAAGGATGTTGGGGCAGGGCCCGGGCTGTCAAGCCGTTCACCGGGTCACCACGGTGGTGCGTCACGCCCCCACCGCGCCCTTCGCGCGAAGCGTCGCGATCTCGTCGGGGCCGAACCCCGCCTCGCGCAGCACCGCGTCGGTGTGCTGCCCCGCGTCCGGCCCGGGCCTCGCCGGGGGCCGCTCCGCGCCGCGGACGCGGATGGGCGTGCCGGCCGCGGCCATCACCCTCCCCGACCGCGGCAGCCGGACGTCGACGAAGGCGCCCCGGGCGGCGAGCTGGGGATCGCGCCTGGGCTCGTCGCCCTCGAGCACGGGCGCGAGGCAGACGTCGTGCCGCGCCGCGAGCTCGGTCCACTCGTCGCGCGTGCGCGCGGCGAACACGGCCTCGAGCTCCGCGCGCGGCCCGCGCCCGCCGTCCTCGAGCTGCCGCCCGGCGAGCTCGGGGCGGCCGACGGCGGCGGTCCCGCGCGAGAAGGCCATCCCGAGCGGCAGCGCGAGCATCGCGAGCGCCCCCTCGGTCATCGACACGTCGACGTGCGCGCCCTCGCCGGTCCGATCGCGCCCGAGGAGCGCGGCGAGGACGCCCGCCGCCGCGGGCCAGGCGCCGCCCGCGACGTCGGCGACCTGCACGCCCATGGCGGCGGGGCGCTCGGGCGTACCGTTCGCGGCGAGCACGCCCGCGATCGCGCAGTAGTCGAGGTCGTGGCCGGCGCGCTGCGCGTACGGGCCGTCCTGGCCGTAGCCGCTGATCGAGCAGAGCACGATCCGCGGGTTCTCGCGGCGGAGCGCCCCGTACCCGACGCCGAGCCGGTCGAGGACGCCGGGCCGGAAGGACTCCACCACCGCGTCGGCCCGCCGCGCGAGCCGCAGGAGGACCCCGACGCCCTCCGGCGTGCGGAGGTCGATCGCGATCGACCGCTTGTTGCGGTTCAGGGCGTGGAAGGCGCCCGACTCGCCGTCCGCGAGCGGGGGCATCCCGCGGAGCCAGTCGCCGCCGCCGGGCTCCTCGACCTTCACGACGTCCGCGCCGAGGTCCGCGAGCACCATGGTCGCGAACGGCCCGGGCAGCAGGCGCGAGAGGTCGAGGACGCGGAGGCCTGACAGCGGGAGGGTCATGGCCCCGCTACGTCAGAATCTGCTGCAGCTTCATCGCGAGCCCCATGTCCCCCTGGATCTTGATCTTCCCGGACATGAAGGCCATCTGCGGGTTGAGCCGCCCGTTCACGATGTCGAGGAAGTTCTGGTCGGTCGCGGCGACCGTGCACCGCGCGGCGGGCGAGGGCCCCGGGGAGACCTTCCCGCCGGCCTGCGTGCAGTCCACCGACCACGTGCCGCCGCCGGGTCCACCGATGTTGAACTGGTAGATGGCGTTGATCTTCGCGACGACGTCGGGCTTCGACTGGAGCTTCGACGGGATGTGCCTCTCGAAGACGTCCTTCACGCTGGTGACCGGTTCGGCCATGGGGGCGCGCGCTCCTTCAAGGCGCGTCGACTCGGGAATCGGGTCCGCCCCACATCTTAAGGGGGTCCGCGCCCCTGCGCGACATCGCTCACGGTCCTCGTGAGCGCGTCCGGATCGACCGGCTTGATCAGGACGGCGTCGACGTCCCGGCCGCGGGCGGCCGCGATGTCGTCGCGCTCGGCCCAGCCGGTGACCACGACGACGGGCACCCGGGGCGCGATCCGCTTCGCGGCCCGCGCCAGCTCGAGCCCGCCCATCCCGGGCATGCCGATGTCGGTGACGACCACGTCCACCGAGTGCTCGGAGAGCTGCTTCAGCCCGTCCTGACCGCTCGAAGCCGACAGCACCTCGCACCCGGAGGCGGCGAGCACCTCGGCCATGAGCTCCCGGTTGTCGTCGTCGTCCTCTACGAGGAGGACTCGCAGCGGGTCCATCGGCCCCTCGCTCCGGCTTTCCCCCGGCGGGAGGTACGGAGTCCACCGGAGTTACCATCCCGCGGGCCCGCGGACGACGGCCACATGGGGCGCGCCCCCGGCGCCCGGCACCCTACTCGGCGTAGAACCCGTCGAGGAGCGCCTGGTACCTCTGCGTCACGACCTTCCGCTTCACCTTGAGCGTGGGCGTGAGCTCCCCGGTCTCCTGCGTGAAGTCCTTCGGGAGGATGGCGAACTTCTTGATGGTCGAGTAGCTCGCCTGCTTCGCGTTCACCGCGTCGACCGCCTCCTGGATCCGGGCGATCACCGCGGGGTGGGTGTGGAGCGGCGCCGCCGCCGGGACGCCGTGCTCGGCCGCCCACTTCCGCGCGTTCTCCTCGTTCAGCGCGATCAGCGCCGAGAGGAACTTCCGCTGGTCGCCGTGCACGACGACCTGCGACACGAGCGGATCCGTCTTGAGCTCGCCCTCGAGGTTCTGGGGCGCGACGTTCTTCCCGCCGGCGGTGACGATGATGTCCTTCTTCCGGTCGGTGATCTTGAGGTGCTCGCCCTCGAGGTGGCCGATGTCGCCGGTGAGGAGCCAGCCGTCCTTCAGCACCTCGGCGCTCGCCGCGGCGTTGCTCCAGTAGCCCTTCATGATCCCGGGGCCGCGGATGAGGATCTCGCCGTCCTCGGCGATCCGGACCTCCGTCCCCGGGACCGGCGGGCCGACGGTGCCGATCCGGTTCTGGCCCGGCCGGTTGACGAACGAGGCCGCGGAGGACTCGGACAGGCCGTAGCCCTCGAGGATCGTGAAGCCGAGCAGGTCGAAGAACCACGCGATCTTCGGGGAGAGCGGCGCGCCGCCCGACACGAAGAACCGCATGCGCCCGCCGAACCGCTCGTCGAGCGCCGCCTTCAGCTTGGGGAACACGAGCCGCTTGCCGACGACGAGCCCGAAGGAGGAGTAGGTCCGCCCCGCGACGCGCGCCTCGGCGTACGCGTCGAAGCTCTCCATCGCGAGCCGGAAGAGCTTGCCCTTGAGGCCCGGCGACGCGAACCCCTTCGAGATGACGGTGTTGTAGGCCTTCTCGAAGATCCGGGGGACCGCGGGCATGACCGTCGGCCGGACCTCCGACGCGTTGTCCATGATCTTGTCGAGCGACTCGACGAACGCGCAGGAGCAGCCCGTCGCGAGCCACGCCGCCTGGATCACCTTCGCGAAGGAGTGCGCCATCGGCAGGAACAGCAGGATGACGTCGCCGGTGGAGATCACGCGGATCTTCTCGACCGCGGCCGCCTCGTAGGTCCAGTTGCCGTGGGTGAGGACGACGCCCTTCGGGTTCCCGGTCGTGCCGGAGGTGTAGATGAGCGTCGCGACGTCGCCGGGGCCGAGCTTCGCGACGCGCTCCTCGTGCGCCTTCGGGTTCGCCTTCCGCCACTCCTGCCCGAGCCGCTCGAGGTCCGCGAGCGCCCGCTCGTAGCCGTCCGCCGCGGCGCCCTGCGCGCGCACGATCCCCTCGAGCGCCGGGAGCCTGTCCTTCACGGCGCGGAGCTTCGCGACCTGGGCGGCGCTGTCGCAGAACACGAGCCGCGCGCCGGAGTTCTCGAGGATGTAGCGGCACTCCTCTGGCTGGTTCGACTGGTAGATCGTCGCCGTGATCGCCCCGGCGCCGAGGATGCCGAGGTCCGCGATCATCCACTCGAGGTTCGTGTCGCCGATCACCGCGACGCGATCGCCGGGGCGGATCCCCAGGGCCGCGAGGCCGTCCGAGACGTCGCGGGCGCGGCGCGCCAGCTCCGCCCACGAGACGTCCTGCCAGCGGCCGTCGCGCTTGTGCTTGATGGCGGCGCCCGCCGCGTTCATGCGGACCTGCCGATCGACGAGCGCGACGAGGTTCGGCGCCGCCGGGGCGGCGGCCTTCAGGTCGGCCTGCGAGATCATCTCACCCTCCTTCGCTGCCGCGCGCCCCGCCGCGCGGGCCATTCGCCTCCGTGAGCTTCCGCTTCGCAATGGTCTGCCACCTTCGCTCCTCCGGCGCATCGTACCGCCCGGGTACAGCGCCGGCGGCCCGCTGCAGCTCTGCGGCGGCCTCCGGGAGCCGGTCCTCCTTCGTGAAGAGGTCCGCGAGATAGACGTGCGCCCGGACGTTGGCGGGGTTCTTCCGGAGCGCCGCCTCGAGCGACTTCCGGGAGCGGTCGGGCGAGTACTTCGGCCAGGGCAGCTCGTACCAGAACCGGCCCCAGGCCGTCTGGATCGAGCCGTTCTGGAAGTCCGGGTCGATCCGCTCCGCGGTCGAGAGCCGGTCCTTGAACTTTCCCTCGATCCCCTGCCGGAGCGCGGTGATGACGCCGATGCCGAGCGCGTACATCCCGACGCCACCCGCCGCGAAGTTCCAGCCCTCGACACGGGCCGGGTTCGCCGCGGTGGCCCGGTCCCCGTAGTCCCACGCGAGCTTGCCGAGCCGGCTCTTCTCGTTGCCCGAGAGGCCCGGATCGTCGGCCAGCCAGACGTGCAGGCGCGCGAGCCTCCAGAGCACCTCGTAGTCGCCGGGCGCGAGCTTCTCGGCCTCGGCGAGCCGCTCGCGCTGGGCCGTGAGCTGGGCCGGCTCGTCCCGGCGGGCGTAGCTCGCGTCGATCTCGGCGAGGAGCGGCGCCAGGGCCGGCGAGGGGGAACCGCCGCCTTGCCGCGCCGCGTCATGGCCGGCCCCCTGCTGGGCCAGGGCAGGCGAGGCGAGGAGCGCGGCGGCGAGCAGGAGGGGACGCATGGTGAAGACCATGCCTCGCCGAGACGCCGCGCGCCACGACCGGACGGGCGCCGGCGCCCGTCACCCGCTCAGCG
>JAHWYA010000522.1 GCA_020028115.1 Anaeromyxobacter sp. | reverse complement strand
TTCTCCGGCGCCGCCTCCGCCTTCGCCGCCGTGGCGTGCTTGGCGGGGCGCCGCTCGACGCCGAGGGCGTCCTGGACCTCGCCGAGGAGGAACGCCGAGGCGTCCTTCGCGTACCCGCGCTCGATCTTCGCGATGGTCCCGTCGCGCCGGATGAGGAACACCGACGGGAGCGGCGCCTTCTCACCGAGGTAGCGGCGGGCGAGGAAGTTGAAGCGGTCGCTCAGCACCGGGTAGGCCACCTTCTTGTCGGCGACGAGCTTCCTCGCGGCCTCGATGGCGGGCTCCTCCTTGTCGATGCAGACGCCGATCACGCGGAGCCCCTGGTCCCGGTACATCTTGTCGAGCTGGACGAGGAAGGGCATCTCGCGCTTGCACGGCTCGCACCACGAGGCGAAGAACGTCAGCAGCACCGCCTTCGAGGCGGGGTCCTCCGGCTCCTCGCCGGCGAACCTGTCGAGGGCGACCCAGCTCGTGCCGGAGACCTCGGGGTTCATCGTGCGGAGGGAGAAGGAGGGCGCGGGGAGCCCCTCGCCGATCTCATCGTCGGCGGCGGCCGGGAGGGCGGCGAGCAAGGCGGCGGCGATGACGGAGACGCGCATGGGCGCCATTCTGTCATGGCGCGCGCGGGCCGGGGAACCCACGGTCGTGGGACGCGGTCGCGCCCGCGGTCACGGACGCGGCAGGCTCGCGAGGAAGCCCGCCAGCTGCGCGAGCGCGACTGGCGTCTCCTCGCGGCTGCTGAGGTCCTTCAGCTTCGCCTGGCCCGACTGGACCTCCGCACCGCCGAGGACGAGGGCGTACCGCGCGCCGACGCGCTCCGCCTGCTTGAACTGCGCCTTCAGCTTCCCGCCGCGCGGATCGAGGTCGCAGGCGATCCCGCCGCGGCGCAGCTCCGCCGCACGGCGGAGCGCCTCGAGCGCACCCTCCGCGTCGGCGCTCACGAAGAAGACCGCGGGCCCCTGCGCGGGCGGCGCCTTTCCGGCCTTCTCGAGGATCATCGCGAGCCGCTCCTCGCCGAGCGCGAAGCCGATCCCCGGCGTGGGCGGGCCGCCCAGCGTCTCGACGAGCCGGTCGTAGCGGCCGCCGCCCGCGACCGCGGACTGCGAGCCGAGGGCGTCGCTCGTGAGCTCGTAGGCGGTGCGGACGTAGTAGTCGAGGCCGCGGACGAGCCGGCCGTCCACCTCGTACCGGACGCCGAGCGCGTCGAGCGCGACCTTCACCTGGTCGAAGTGCGTCCGGCACCCGTCGCAGAGCCGCTCGAGGAGCCGCGGCGCGCCGTTCAGCACCGGCTGGCAGGACTCGACCTTGCAGTCGAGGACGCGCAGCGGGTTCCGCTCGAGGCGGTCGATGCAGTCCGGGCAGAGCTCGGCCTTGCGTCCGCCGAGGTAGGCCTTCAGCTCGGCGAGGTAGGCCGGGCGGCACGCCGCGTCGCCGACCGAGTTGAGCTTCAGGCGCGCGCCGACGCCGAGCCGCGCGAAGTAGTCCGCGACGAGGGCGATCTGCTCCGCGTCGAGGAACGGCTCGGCGATGCCGAACGCCTCGCAGCCGATCTGGTGGAACTGGCGGTACCGTCCCTTCTGCGGCTTCTCGCGGCGGAACATCGGGCCCATGTAGAACCACTTCTGCGGGCCCTCGACGTAGGCGCCGTGCTCGATGAACGCGCGGACCGTCCCCGCGGTCCCCTCCGGGCGCAGGGCGAGGAGCTCCTCCCCCTTGTCCTCGAAGACGTACATCTCCTTGTTGACGATGTCCGTCGCCTCGCCGACCCCGCGCGCGAAGAGCTGGGCGTGCTCGACGGCGGGGGTCCGCACCTCGCGGTACCCGTAGAGCGCGAAGACCTCGCGCGCGACCCGCTCCATCTCCTGCCAGCGCGCGACGTCCGCCGGAAGGACGTCGTTCATCCCCTTGACGCCCGCGATCTTCATGGCGGCGGGGTTCTACCAGAGACCCCGCCGCGGTGCACATCTTGGCGGGGGGACACTCGCCGCGAGATGCGCGGCTCGCGACCCCCTGGGCCCCCCGCTCGCTCCCTCACTTCACGAGGAACTCGACCCGGCGGTTCTTCGCCTTCCCCTCCTTCGTGTCGTTCTTCGCGACCGGCTTCGTCGGCCCGAACCCGCGCGTCTCCAGGCGCTCCGAGGAGACGCCCTTCATCACGAGGTAGACCTTCACCGCCACCGCGCGGCGGTCCGAGAGGATCTGGTTCACCTTCGCCTCGCCGGTCGAGTCGGTGTGGCCCTCGACCGAGACGAGCTTCACCTCGGGGTGGTCCACGAGGATCCGGGCGATGTCGTCGAGCATCTGGAAGGACCGCGGCTGGATCACGTCCTTCCCGGTCTCGAAGAAGACCGCCTCCTTGATCTCGATCCTCTTCTTCTCCAGCGACAGCACCGCCTTCGGCGGTTGGCACCCCTGGTGCTGCGCGGTGCCGGCGAGCAGCGGGCAGCGGTCCTGGGCGTTGGCGATGCCGTCGCCGTCGTCGTCGAGGTCGGGGCACTGCTCCGGCGCGTGGGCCTGGCCGGGCTCGCACGGCCCCGGCTTCGGCGGGGGCGGCGGCGGCTCCTCCTTCACCGTCACGACCACCGGCGGCGGCGGCTTCGCCGGGCAGCCCGCCTCCTCGGGGACACCCGCCACGAGCGGGCAGCGGTCCAGCGCGTTCGCGATCGCGTCGCCGTCGTCGTCGAGCGCCGGGCACTGGTCCGGCGTGTGCGCCTGCCCCGCGGCGCACGGATCCGGCGGCGGAGGCGGCTCC
>JAHWYA010000521.1 GCA_020028115.1 Anaeromyxobacter sp. | reverse complement strand
CGTTCCGGCTGGCCACGGGGTCGTCGCCTTCTTCGTCCTCTCCGGCTTCCTCATCACCTGGCTGCTCCTCGCGGAGGACGAGAAGACCGGCGACGTCTCGCTGAAGGGGTTCTACTTCCGGCGGGCGCTCCGGATCCTGCCGGCGTTCTACGCGTTCATGGCGGTGGCGCTCGCGATCCTGCTCGTGACGCGCCGGCACGTGTACTGGGGCCAGGTAGGCTGGATCCTCGCGTACGCGGCCAACTACTACGACGCGTTCCGGGGGAGCGCCGCCGGGAACGGCGTGTTCTCGAGCCTCTGGTCGCTCGCGGTGGAGGAGCAGTTCTACTTCCTGTGGCCGATGGCGTTCGTCGCGCTCCGCCGGCGGCGGCGGCTGCTCGTCGGGGTCCTCTCCGCCGCGGTCGTCGCCGTGTGGACCTACCGCGCGGCCCTCGTGCTCTCGGGCGGCTCGGAGCGATACCTGTACCGCGCGTTCGAGACGCGGGCGGATCACCTGCTCGTCGGGTGCCTCCTCGCGGTCCTCCTGAAGCGCGGGGTGCTCGTCCGGTTCTGGTCCGCCGTCAGCCGGGCGCAGTGGATGCCGCTCGTCCCGATCGCGCTCGTGGCGGCGTCCATCTACGTCGGGAAGATCGTCCCGGGCTACCACTTCGCGGCGGGCTACGCGATCGAGCCGGTCCTCATCGCGATCGCGCTCGTCCAGCTCGTCTCCCTGAGCGGGACCGCGGCGTGGCGGTGGCTCGACGCGCGACCCATCGCGTGGATGGGGCGGGTGTCCTACTCGCTCTACTTGTACCAGACGATCGGGATGGGCCCCTACGTGCTGCCCGGCAGGCCCACCTGGCTGCGGTTCGCCGCCTCGATCGCCGCCACCTTCGTGATGGCCGCGGCGTCTCACTACGTCGTCGAGAAGCCGTTCCTGCGCCTGAAGGACCGCCGCTCGTCGCCGCGCCCGGGTCCGATCGCGAAGGCGGGCGCGGCCGAGGCCGCGTAGCCGCGCTGGCCTAGCGCGCGCCGCGCAGCCGCGAGAGCGCCTGGACGACCGAGACCCCCGAGTAGCGCATGAGCTCGGCGAGGCAGAACCACCCCGTCGCGGCCGCGAGGACGACGCCGAGCCCCCACCGCGAGATCGGCTCCGGGTTGAGCGCGGCGTTCGCCGTGACGGCGACGAGCACGGCGGCCGCGGCGGCGTTCAAGCGGCGGGTCCTCGCGTTCCAGCTCCCTCCCGCCGTCCGCCGCAGCACGAGCAACAGGAGCGCGGTGTAGGCGACGTAGGTCAGCACGAACGCCACTCCTGCGCCGGCGAGCCCGAACGCGCGCGTGAGGACGGCGACGCTCGCCGCCTGCACGGCGCACGCGGTCGCCTCCGCCGCGAGGTAGAGCCGGCCGCTCCCCCTCGCGAGCAGCACGTACCCGAGCGGCCACGACACCACGCGCCCGAGCAGGCCGAGCACGAGCCAGCGGAGGATCGGGATCGCGGCGGCGAACTCCGCGGCGTAGAAGAGCCGCACCACGACCGGCGCGAAGACCGTCATCGCCAGGAGCCCGGGGAGCGCGAGGAGCACGGCCACCTGCGCCTGCTCGTTCACCGCCCGCAGCACGGCGGCGTCGTCGGAGGAGACGGCCGCGAGGCGAGGGTAGTAGTCGGCCGCCATCGCGCCGAGGACGAACCCGATGAGCGCGCCGGAGAGGCTGTACGCGGCCTGGTACATCCCCGCGCCGGCGAGGCCGAAGGTGCGGGTGAGGAGCGCCTGCACGAAGTACGTCGTCGCGGCGGAGAGGACGCCGGCCACCATGAAGCTCGCGCCGAGGGCGACGAGGCCGCGCGCCTGCCGTGCGCTCTCGCCCCAGCCGAGCCGGACGGGGGCGAGCGGGAGGCGGCGGGCGTACCACCACGACGGGGCGGCGCCCGCGAGCGACGCGAGGACGAGCGCGGCGACGACGCCGCGGAGCCCGAAGGCGTAGTAGCAGGGGATGCTGACCGCGGTGCCGCCCACGGCGCCGAGCACCGTCACGCGCGCGACGTCGGCGATCCGGCGCACGCCGCGGAGGAGGCTCGCCTGCGCAGAGGAGACGCCGCCGAGCAGGACCGCGATCCCGAGCAGGGCGATGGGCCAGGCGTGGTCGTCGTCGCCGAACGTCGCCCGCGAGACGGGCAGGCTCGCCGCTGCGAGGGCGAGCATGCCGAGCGCCCCCGTCGCCCACGCGGCGCGGCGCAGCGTCACGACCGTCCGCGCCACGTGGCGCTCGTCGCCGGTGCCGGCCGCCTCCGCCACCTGGCGGACGCCGCTGCTCGCGATGCCCAGCCCGGAGATCATCGAGGCGAGCGCGACGATCTGGCCGTACACGCCGGCGAGGCCGACGCCCGCCGGCCCGAGGAGGATCGCGACGAACTTCGTCCGGACCATCCCGACGAGGATGTTCACGGCCGAGGCGCCGCCGATGAGCGAGGTGGACTTGAGGACCGCCCGGTAGCGTCCGCTCTCCCCGGCGGAGCCGCTCTCTTGCGGGAGGGACATCAGACCCGCGCGGCGCCGGCGACGGCGGCGGCGACCGCCGCGCGCGCCTCCTCGCCGAGGTGCGGCCCAATCGGCACGCTCAGGACCTCGCGCGCGAGCCGCTCCGAGATCGGGAAGCGGCCCTCGGCGAGCGCGAGGCCGGCGTAGGCGGGCTGGAGGTGCGGGGGGATCGGGTAGTGCACCATCGTGCCGATCCCGCGGCGCGCGAGCTCCGCCTGGAGCGCGTCGCGGCGTGGGTGGC
>JAHWYA010000070.1 GCA_020028115.1 Anaeromyxobacter sp. | reverse complement strand
GGCGGTCGCCGCCGTCGGGAGGCGCCTCGCGGCGAGCGGCGCGCTCGCCGAGGCGCTCCGCGCGAGCGTCCTCCGCGCGCTCGCGGGGCTCGCCATCGGAGCGGCGGTCGGGATCGCGGTCGGTGTGGCGCTCGGGAGCTCGCGCACCGCCGAGCGGGGCGGTCCACCCCACGCTCTCGGCGCTCAAGCAGGTCTCGCCGTTCGCGCTCATCCCGCTCCTGTCGTTCTGGCTCGGGCTCCGGGAGCCCGCCAAGGTCGGGTTCGTCGCGCTCACGTGCGTGTTCCCGATCCTGGTGAGCACGTACGAAGGCGCCCGCGGCGTGCCGGAGAAGCTCCTCGAGGTCGGTCGCGTGTACCGGCTCGACCAGCTCGAGCTCGTCTTGCGCATCGTGCTGCCCGCCGCCGCGCCCTCGATCTTCGCTGGGCTGCACCTCGGGGCGTTCTTCTCCTGGCTCGGTACGGTCGGCGCCGAGTACTTCCTCTCCGCGGGCCCGGGGCTCGGGAACTTCATCCTGGACGGGCGCAGCGGGTTCCGGATGGATCTCGTCCTGTTCGGCGTCGCCGTCATCGGGGCGACCGGCGTCGCGCTCGACGGCGCCGTCGAGCTCGCGGAGCGAACGCTCCTGCGCTGGCGTCCGCGCGAGCGCTGACGCCCGCCGCGAGATCTCGCGCACGTGGCGCGGAGCTGCCGGTTGCCGGCCGCTCCGCGCTTCGCGTTTCGGGCGCGTGCCCGTCCGATCCGTGCTGGCCTGCGCGCAGCCGCTGCTGGCGCGCTGCTTCGTGGGCAGCAGCGCGTGCGCTCGCGCGACGCCGGGTCGACCGCACGCGCCCGGTCGCTCGCGGGATTCCGCGCGCGGCGCCGTCCCGCGCGGGGTGGCCCGGTTCGTGCGTAGGGACGCGGCATGTCCGAACTCACACCGACAGGAAATGGGGCCGCGCTGGGCGCTCGCACCTCGCGGCGCTCGCGCATCACGGCGGCGATCCGCCGGATCGCGTCCGAGCCGTTCGTCCACTTCGTCATCCTCGGGGTCGCGATCTTCGTGCTCTCGGGGCTCGCGCGAGACTGGCGCGACACCCGCCGCTACTCGATCGCGCTCGATTCGGCCGCGCTCCGCGCGCTGGTCTCGCGCTGGGAGAGGCAGTACGGCGGCCCCCCCACGCCGCAGCAGCTCGGCTCGGCCGCCCGCAACCAGGTGCGAGAGGAGATCCTGTACCGCGAGGGGCTCGCCCTGGGGCTCGACCGCGAGGACGAGATCGTCCGCCGGCGCGTCGCGCAGAAGGTCGAGTTTCTCCTGAACGACCTCGCCATCGTGAAGGAGCCGACCGAGGCGGAGCTGCGCGGCTGGTACGACGGCCACCCGGAGGCGTACTCCGAACCGGCCCGGGTCTCCTTCACGCACGTGTACTTCTCGCCGGACCGCGACGGCGACGAGGGGGCGTCCCACCGCGCCGTCGAGGAGCTCGCGCGCCTGCGGACGTCCGGCGAGGCGCGCGCGCCGGACCGAGGCGATCGCTTCCCGTATCCGTACGACCACGCCTCCGTGAGCGGGCCCGAGGTGGTCCGCCTGTTCGGCGACTCTCCCCTCGCGGAGGCGGCGCTCGACGCGCCGCTGAACCGCTGGTGGGGGCCGATCCGCTCCGGATACGGCTGGCACCTCCTGTACGTGTCCGGGCGTTCCGACCCGCGCGTCCGGCCGTTCGCCGACGTGAAGGAGAAGGTCGCGGCCGACCTCGTCGCCGCGGCGCGCGAGCGCGCCAACGCGCAGGCGTTCGGGAAGCTGCAGGCGAAGTACGCCATCACCGTCGCAGACCCGGGGATCCTCGATGCGATCGCGCGCCGCTGACCGGCCGTTCGTCGCGCTGGCGCTGCTCGTCGTGGCGGCGGCGCTGCCCGCGGCGGCGCGCGCCCACGAGGTGCGTCCCGCCTACCTCGAGCTCACGGAGCGGCCTTCGGGCGCGGTGAGCGTCCTCTGGAAGCAGCCGGCGATGGGGGACTTCGGCGTTCGCCTCGTCCCGCACCTCTCGTCGGGGTGGCTCGAGCGCGCGCCGAGCGAGCTCTCCGCGACGGCGTCGTTCCTCGTGAAGCGCTGGGAGGACGTCCGGGCCGGGCCGCAGGACCTGAGCGGGCAGAGGATCACCGTGGAGGGGCTCGAGGCCTCGATCACGGACGTGCTCGTGAGCGTGAACCTCGCGGACGGCACGTCATCGAGCCACGTGCTCACGCCGGGCGCCCCGTCGGTGGTGATCGGCGGCCGCCGCGCGGCGGGCATCCCGGTGCCGCAGTACACCGCGCTCGGGTTCGAGCACATCCTCCTCGGGTTCGACCACCTCCTGTTCGTCCTCGGCCTGGTCCTGCTCGTGAAGGGCCGCGCGCTGGTGGTGAAGACGATCACGGCCTTCACCGTGGCCCACAGCCTGACGCTCACCGCCGCTGCGCTCGGCTGGGTCCGGGTGGACACGGCGACCGTCGAGGCGGTGATCGCGGCGAGCATCGTGTTCGTCGGCGTGGAGCTGCTGCGCGCCGCCGAGGGGATCCGCGGGCTCACCGCGCGGTTCCCCTGGGTCGTCTCGTTCAGCTTCGGGCTGCTCCACGGGTTCGCGTTCGCCCAGGCGCTCGTGGACGTGGGGCTGCCGAAGGGCGCCGTCCCGCTCTCCCTGTTCCTCTTCAACTGCGGGGTGGAGCTCGGGCAGCTCGCCTTCGTCCTCGTGGTGTTCGCGGTGCTGGGCCTCGCGCGTCGCCTGTCGGTGCGGCTGCCCGGGTCGCTCCGCCTCGTTCCCCCCTACGCGATCGCGTCGTTCGCGACCTTCTGCCTCGTCGAGAGGCTCGCGCGCATCACCGGCTGATCCTCGAAAGGAGAACACACCACACATGAACCGGCATCGTCTCGTCGCAGTGCTCGCCGCCGTCGCTGTCGCTCCGGCGGGCGGCTCCTACGCCGCGTCGCCTCCGCCCGCCTCGCGGGCAGAGGTGGCGGCGCGGCCCAGCCCGACCCGCGAAGCGTTCTACGGAGATCTGCACCTCCACACCGCGCAGTCCTTCGACGCGTACACGTTCGGCACCCGGACCTCGCCCGAGGAGGCGTACCGGTTCGCCCGGGGGCGCTTCCCGACCGGGACGCGCGCGACGACCTCGCGGCGCGCCGCGTCCACGAGCGTGAGGTCGCCGGAGCCCTCGTTCGAGATCCACACCCACCCGCCGCCAGCCGGTGCGCCGGGGGCGGGCGCGTCCGTCCGGGCGTGCGACGCCGGCGCGAGGAGCGCGACCGCCCCGAGGATCCCGAGCGGAAGCAAGAACGCGAGGAGCGGGCGCAGGAGCGGGAGGGTGGGGTGCATCGAGCGGCTCCGGGAAGTTCGACCAGAACCTGTGGCCGCGCCCCTCGCCGCGGGATGACACGCGCGGGGCGCGTCCGTGCGGCGAGCGTGCGCCGCCCGGAGTGGACCGCGGGCTCCGGAGCGGCGAAGATCGGTGAGTGGAGATCCTCCTCTACGTCCTCGGCGCCGCGGCGCTCGCGGCCGGCATTGCCGGCGTCGTCCTCCCCGCCCTCCCGGGGTCCCCGCTCCTCGCCGCGGGCGCCGTGCTCGTCGGGTGGGCTGAGGGGTTCACGCGCGTGTCGGGGTGGACGGTCGGTGTCTGCGTCGTCCTCGCGGCCGTGATCTGGGCGGTCGATCTCGCGGCGGGCGTCCTCGGCGCGAAGGTCTTCGGGGCCTCGAAGTGGGCGCTGATCGGGTCGGGGGTGGGGCTCCTCGTGGGCCTCTTCCTCGGGCTGCCGGGGATCGTGCTGGGACCGGCGGTCGGTGCGCTCGTGTTCGAGTACGCGCGCGACCCGAACTTCGAGCAGGCGCTGCGCTCGGGCGCGGGGACCTTCATCGGGTTCGTGCTGGGGAGCGCCGTGAAGGTTTCCCTCGCGTTCGTCCTCGTCGGCGTGCTCGTGCTCGGCCTGGTGTTCTGACGCGCCGCGCCGCCCCCGCCCGGTGTTGCGGGCCGCCGGGCGGTGCGCACCTTCTCGGGAGATGCTCGAGATCGCGAATCCGGGCCTGATGGCCATGGCCCTCGAAGTCGATCTGGTCCGCTTCCGCCAGGCGCGGAGGCTCGTCCGGATGCCGGTCGCCCTCGAGGAGCTCGCCGAGACGCTCAGCCGCGTCGCGGCGATGCTCCGCGAGGCGGCGGATCGCGAGCAGTCCGTCGACCTCGGCGACGAGGTGGTCCGCCTCATCGAGCAGTTCCGCGGCGTGCTCCGCGCCGTCGGCGGCGAGCCGGCGCAGGCGTAGACGACGCCGGCACACCTTCGCGCACCGGCTCCAGGTGCGATGACGTTCGACGCTGCCTCCGGTGTGGTCGGCGGGCCTTCTCCCGCGACCGCGGGACTTCGGCGTTCTCTCACGCTGTGTAAACTCGTCCCCTCCGCGCGCGCTCACCTGCGCCGCCGCTGGAAGGGACACCATGACCACGACGCTCCGCCGGACGATCACCGCGCTCGCCCTCTCGGTCCTCGCCGCCGCGTGCGGCGGAGGCGGCGGAGGCGACAGCGGCCCGGCGCCGGACACGACGCCTCCGACCGTCGCGAGCTTCGACCCGCGCGCCACCGCGACCGGCGTCGATCGCGACCGCGTGATCGTCGTGACCTTCAGCGAGGCCGTGAACCCCGCGACCGTCACCGCGGCGACCGTGACGCTCACCGGCCCGGGCGGCGCCGTCCCGGCGAGCCGCGTCCTCTCCGGCGGGAACACGGTCCTCACCGTCACGCCCTCGGCGCTCCTCGCGAACCACGCCGCGCACACCGTCCAGATCGGCGCGGGCGTGAAGGACGCGGCGGGGAATGCGTTCGCGGCGCCGGCGTCGGCCAGCTTCACGACCGTCGACGACGTCGGCCCCGCGGCGCCCGGCACCCCGGGCGGCCCCGCGTTCGCGAACGTCGCCACGCCCGCCGCGACCTTCGCTTGGACCGCCGCGACGGACGACGGCGCGGGCGTCGTCTCCTACGACGTCGAGGTCGTGACGACCCCCGGCGGCGCCGCCGTCTTCTCCGACACGGTCGCGGCCACCGCCGCGACGACCGGCGACCTCGGCGCGTACGACGCCCAGTCGGTCGTCGCGCGCGTGCGTGCGCGCGACGCGTACGACAACGCCGGCCCGTGGAGTGACTACTCGGTCCCCGTGCTCGTCGACGTGACGGCGCCGACCGCGACGCTCGCTCCCGCGACCGCCGCTGTCGACGTCGCGCGCGACGTCGCGTTCTCCGTCACGTTCAGCGAGGCGATGGCGGCAGCGACCGTCCCTGCCGCGGTGACGCTCTCGGAGGGCGGAACGCCCATCAACTGGACCGGCACGATCGCGGGGAACGTCCTGCCGGTCGACCACGGCGCCCTCTCGAACTTCGCGCAGCACACGCTCGCCGTCTCCGCGGCAGCGACGGACCTCGCCGGGAACCCGCTCGCGCAGGCGGCGACCTCGACCTTCCGCACGGCGGACACCGTCGCGCCCGCGGCCCCCGCGGCGCCCACCGGGCCCGCGCTCGTGAACCTCGCGGCGCCGAGCCCGACGTTCTCCTGGGTCTCGCCGGCCGACGACGGCTCCGGCGTGGCGTCGTACGAGTGGGTGGTCGCGGTGAACACGAGCGGGAGCCCCGGCTCGATCCTGTCGAGCGGCCCCTCCGAGCCGACGACGTCGGTCACGCTCAACGGGCTCGGCTCGTACGACGGCCAGACGCTCTACGCACAGGTCCGCGCGCGCGACGCGTCCGGCAACCTCGGCGCGGCGAGCGCGTGGTCCGCCGGGACGCGGGTCGACCTCACCGCGCCGCCTGCCGGGCCGGTCGCGGACGCGGGCGCGTTCGACGACGCGGCGCTGACGTTCACCTGGCCGGCCTCGACCGACGCCTCGGGCGTCGTGGAGTACGAGGTGCGGGTGGCGACCGGCGCGCCGTCGTTCGGCCCGACGCCGGACTTCGTGGTCACCGCGGCGCAGGTCACCGTCGACGGCTCCTCGTACCTGAACGGCGTCGAGGTGTTCGTGAGCGTCCTGGCCGTGGACGGCGCGGGAAACGACGGCGCTCCCGCGGTCTCGGACGGCGTGGTGCTCGACCTCGCCGGCCCGAGCGCACCCGGCACGCCGGCGGGCCCGGGCGCGTTCGCGGTCGCAACCCCGGTCCACTTCAGCTGGGGCGCCGCCGCGGACGCGCTGAGCGGCGTCGCGTCGTACGCCGTCACCGCGTCCTCTGCCCCGGGCGGCGGCACGCCGCACGCCGTGGGCCCCCGTGACCCGGCGTCGACGTCGGCGGACGTCCTCGCGGGCGACGGGTCGCTCGTCTACGTGCAGGTCACCGCGACCGACGCGGTCGGCAACGCCGGCCCGGGGTCGAGCTGGTCCGCGGCCGTGCGCGTGGACCTCACCGATCCGACCCAGCCCGGCACCCCGGTGACCGGCGTGGGGAACCCGAAGCGGACGCCCGTCAACTTCAGCTGGGCCCCGGCGAGCGACGCGAACGGGATCGCCTGGTACGAGCTGCAGGTCACCACGGGCGCGAACGGCACGGGCGACCCCGTCTTCTCGGGCACGACCTCCGCCCTCATCCTCGCGGCCGCGGCCGCGGACGGCCAGACGATCCACGCGCGCGTCCGCGCGGTGGACGGCGCCGGCCGCACCAGCGCGTGGTCCGGCACGTCGTCGCCCGTGACGGTGGACGCGGCCCCGCCGACCGCGCCGGGCCAGCCGGTGGTCCCGGGCGTAACCGCGGCGTCGCTCCGCGTCGAGTGGGCCGCTGCCACCGACGCCGTAGCCGGCGTCGTCGCCTACCAGGTGCAGATCGCCGCCGATCCGGCGTTCGCGGGCGGCGTCATGACGACGGACCCGGGCAACGTGACGAGCACGACGGTCGCCGTCGGCGCGTACGGCGGTCAGACGGTGTTCGCCCGCGTCCGGGCGGTGGACGCCCTCGCTCAGCCCGGCCCATGGTCGGTCGTCTCCGACCCGGTCGTGGTGGACGTGGCGCCGCCGGTCGCGACCCAGGACCCGCAGGACGCCGGCTCGGTGTCGTCGAGCCTCGCCCTCCACTTCTACTGGGCGCCGCACTCCGACCCGCTGAGCGGCGTCGCCGGGTACGAGTGCCAGTTCGCGCAGGGATCGGGGACGCTCCCGGAGCTCATGCTGGGCGGCCCGGTGAGCTCCGCGACGCCGGCGTGCGAGTACACCGGCACGTACGGTCAGCGGATCTTCGTGATGGTCCGCGCGGTCGACGGCGTGGGCAACTGGAGCGCGTACGGCAACTGGTCGGACGGCATCCTCCTCGACGCGACGGCCCCGGGCACGCCCGGGACGCCGGTAGACGGCGGCGCGTACACCACCGCCACGACGCTCACCTGGACCTGGGCGCCGCCCACGGGCTGGCTGCTGAGCGACACCTGGGTGATCCGCGTCGGCACCGCTCCGGGCGCGAGCGACGTCGAGGAGGATGCCGTCCGACAAG
>JAHWYA010000069.1 GCA_020028115.1 Anaeromyxobacter sp. | reverse complement strand
CGCTCCGATGGCCGCGCTCTCGCGCGTCCGCCGGGACGATCCGCGGTTCGCGGAGCGGTTCGAGCTGTACGCCGGCGGGCTCGAGCTCGCGAACGGGTTCACCGAGCTCACCGACGCGGTCGAGCAGCGGCGGCGGCTCGTCGAGGAGCAGGAGCTCCGCCGGAAGCTAGGGCGGCCCGTCCACCCGCTCGACGAGCGGTTCCTCGAGGCGGTCGGGCGGATGCCCGAGGCGGGCGGCGTCGCGGTCGGGTTCGACCGCCTCCTCATGCTCCTCGCCGGCGCGGCGTCGATCTCGGACGTGCTGCTCTTCCCGGCCGACGAGTTCGTCCGCTGACGGCCGTCAGGTCCGCGCCGGATCCTGCTCGCGGTCGACGGAGACGGAGGGCCGCTGCGGCAGCTCGACCCGGAAGGTCGAGCCCTCGCCGGGCTTCGACTCGACCGCGATCGTCCCGCCGTGCGCCTCGACGATCCGCTTCACGATGTACAGCCCGAGGCCGAGCCCGCCGTAGTTGCGCGACGAGACGGCGCGCTCGAACCGCTCGAAGATCTGGCGCTGGTCGGACGGATCGATCCCGATCCCGTGATCGCGCACCGCGAGGAACGCCCGATCGGCGCGTGGCCCGAACTCCACCTCGACGGCCTTCCCGGCCCCGTACTTCACGGCGTTCGCGAGGAGGTTCGTCACCACCTGCGAGACGCGGAGCCGGTCCCAGAAGCCGCGCGCGGGGGACCCCGTCACGCGGATCTCCGAGCCGGACTGCGCCGCCTCGTCCTCCACCGCCCCGAGGGCCTCCTGCACCGCCTCGCCCAGCTCGACCTCCTCGAAGTCGAGCTCGAGCCGGCCCATGTGGATGCGCGACACGTCGAGGAGCCCCGAGACGAGCTTCTCGAGCCGCTGCCCCTGCCGCTCGGCCGTCGCGAGCACCCGCTCGACGTACTGGGCGGGGAGCCGCTCGAGGGCGTCGCGGGACGCGACGCGGCGCATGTTCTCGAGCGCGAGCCGCAGCGCGGTGAGGGGCGTCCGGAGCTCGTGCGAGGCGATGGAGAGGAACTCGTCCCGGGCGGCCACCGCCGCCTGCGCCTCGCCGTAGAGCCGGGCGTTCTCGATCGCCTGCGCGGCGCGGTGCGCGAGATCGTCGAGGAGCGCCTCGTCGTCCGACGTGTAGGGCGCGCCGCCCGCGTCGCGCATGAGCGTGATGTGCCCGAACACGTGCCGCCGGTGCTCGAGCGGCGCCATCATGAGGCTCGTGACGCCCTCGAGGTACGGCCAGTACTCCGGCTTCATCTCGCCGTGCACCACGTCGAGCGTGAGGTGCGGGATCCGCAGCGTCCGGCGGCCCTGGAGCACCCGCGCCGTCATCCCCTCGTTGGTGCGCTGCGGCGCCTGCTGGATGCCTCGCCGCCGGAGCGCCGCCCGCTCCGGATCCGGGTGGTAGACGGCGACCGGGACGAGCCAGGCCGAGTCGGGCGACACGACGCGGATGAGCGCGCCGTCGCCGATGAGCTCGGAGAGCCGGCGCGCGACGGTGTCGAGCGTCGTCTTGTAGTCGAGGCCGGACGCGAAGACGCGCGACGCCTCGGCGAGCGCCTCGAGCCGGGTGGCCTGCCGGCGGAGCGCCTCCTCCGCCCGGATCTGCTCGCTGAGATCGAGGCCGGTCGCGATGACGACGCGGACCTCGCCCCGCTCGTCGAGGAGGGCCGTGTTGGACCAGGCGACGAGGCGGCGCGCGCCGTCCTTCGTGACCCAGTGGTTCGTGTTCCGGTTCGGGAAGTCGCGCGCGACGAGGCGCGAGAAGCCGGCCTCGACGCCGGCGCGCTCCTCGGGCGGCACGAGGAACCAGAACGGGCGCCCGAGCACCTCGTCGCGCTCGTAGCCCGTGGCGTGCTCGCAGGCGGCGTTCCAGCGCTGGATGCGGGCTTCGCGGTCGAGCACGACGACGAGCGCGCCGACGGTCTCGATGACGATCTGCGCGAGGTCGTGGTCTTCGACCGGCACCGGCGCTCCTAATACCCGAACCCGCTGCCGCCGATGAACTCGCGCACGAGCGAGGTCGGCGGCACGTGGTCCGGGTAGATCGACACGAACCGGTCCACGAGGTAGCGGAGCCGGTGCGCGGTGGGATAGGCGGGGTGATCCTGCGGGACCTCCAGGAGGTAGCGCTCGGCGTAGACCTTGAGGACCGCGGGCTCGTAGATGAGGGACGAGTCGAAGAGCGCGTCCGCCTCGCCCTGGTACGGGTAGATGTGCTCCCGCTCGCCCGCCTGGACCGACGGCCAGCGCACGATGTTCTCCGCCGCGCCGTAGCCGCGCTGGTGGCGGTCGCGCACGATGCGCCGGAGCAGCCGCAGGTCGGTCGCCGACACCCGCGTGAGCGGGTCGAACGGCAGCGTGGTCGCGGGGTGGATGAAGATCCGGTGGAGCGCGCCGGGCCTCGGGATCGACCCGAGCAGTCCGGGGTTGAGCCCGTGGATCCCCTCCAGCATGAGGACGTCGCCCGGGCGGAGCGCGATCGCCGGGCCGCCGGCGGGGTGGCTCTTCCCGGTGCGGAAGTCGTAGTGCGCCGTCTTCACCGACTCGCCCGCGAGGAGCCGGGCGACGTGGTCCTGCAGCAGCGGGAGGTCGAGCGCCTCGAGCGCCTCGAAGTCCCAGTCGCCCGAGGGCGCCCGCGGCGTCTTCTCCCGGTCGACGTAGTAGTCGTCGAGCGAGATGCCGACCGGGTTCACGCCGTCGATCTGGAGCTGGACGGTGAGCCGCTTGATGAAGGTCGTCTTGCCGGAGGAAGACGGTCCCGCGATGGAGATGATCCGGATCCGGTCCCGCTCGGCGGCGATCTGGTCGGCGATCTGACCGATGCGCTTCTCGTGGAACCCCTCCGCGACGCGGATGAGCTGCGAGACCTGCCCCGAGATGCAGAGCTCGTTGAAGGCGCCGACGCTCGTGACGCCCATCGCGCCGAGCCAGCGCTGGTGCTCGAGCGGCATGTCGACGCCGGGGCGGCGCTCGGGCGGCGGCGTCGCGCGCTTCGGGCCGCCGTTCCGCGGGTCGACCTTGCCGAGCTCGAGCGCGAGCGCGCCGTCGCGCGCGGTGACGCGGAACCCGTGCATGCGCCCGGTCGACGGCAGGAGCGGACCCATCGAGAGGGCGTAGACCTCGCCGCAGGAGACGAGCCGCACCGTCGCCTGCCGCCGGAACTTGAGCAGCCGGTGCGCGTCGTCCCAGCCGCGGTCCCGGAACCAGCGCTGCGCCTCGTCGGTGGGCCAGAACTCGAGCCGGATGGGCGCGTCGAGGGCCGCGAGCCGGCGCATCGCGTCCGCGATCCGCTCGGCGAGCGCCTCGAGGTCGGCCGCGGCCGCCGTCCCCGGCTCGACGTCGACGACCTGGTGCGTGCCGCGCGACGCCCCCATCCGCACGCGGAGCCCCGGCGCCACCTGGTGCGCCGCCTCGAGGAGGAGGAGCCCGAGGGAGTGCGAGTAGATCTGCCGCCCCTCCCAGTGGCTCGCGGTGAGCGGGGCGACGTCGACCTCCGCCGTGATCGCGGTCGAGAGCGAGACCGGCTTCTGCCCGAGCAGGCCCGCGACGACCACCGCGCCGTCGACCTCCGGCGGGAGGAGGTCGCTGACGCGGGTGCCGGTCCGGACGCGCCGCTCCTCGCCCGAGACCCGGACCGTGATCTCCGCCGCCCGCGGCAGCGATCGGCCGCGGAGGAGGAGCCCGACGTCGCCGGTGAGGCTCGCGATCTCCTCGGCGAGCGCGGCGGCGACCCCGGTCGCGATCTTCACGGCGAGGCGAGGCTCCTTGCGCTCGAGGTCCGCCCAGGCCTCGAGCGAGAGCCGCGCGAGCGTGAGCGGCCCGTCGGAGGTGACGGTCTCGCCGCGGTGGCGCCCGCCGAGCACCGCGAGCTCGCCGAAGGAGTCCCCAGGCCCGAGGCGGCGGAGGGCCAGCTCGGCGCGGCGCAGCGTCGCGGCGCCCGCGAGCACGACGTAGAGGTGCTTCCCCGCGTCGCCGTCGCCGTGGACGCGCGTCTTCGGCGGGACCTCGCGGAGCTCGAGGGAGGGGACGATCCGGGCGCGCTCGGCGGCGTCCAGGCGCGCGAGGAGCGGGCTCGCCGCGAGCGCGGCGAGAGGCTCTGCGGGCTCCTGCGGCCGATCCGCCACGAGCGCCTCCAGGTAAGCGTTCATCGTACCGCGGCGAGGTGCCGCGGCGAAGCCCCCGCGCGCGCGCCCTAAAGGACGCGGACGAACAGGCACTTGAGGTAGCGGGTCTCCGGGACCCCCAGCAGGACCGGGTGATCCCGGCCCGCGCCGCGCCGCTCGAGGAGCTGAACGCGCCGCCCCGCGTCATTCGCGGCGTCGAGGACGATGCCTTCGAGCGCCTCCTCGGTGAGGTGGTAGCTGCACGACGCCGTCACGAGCACCCCCCCCGGCCGCAAGACCTGGAGGGCCCGCAGGTTCACCTCCTTGTAGCCGCGCCGCGCGGCGGGGAGCGCCTCCCTGTTCTTCGCGAAGGCGGGCGGGTCGAGGACGACGAGATCGAACGCGGGCTCCTCCTCCGAGCGATCGCGCAGGTAGTCGAAGGCGTTCGCCTCGACGATCTCGAGGTTGCCGGCGCGGTTCAGGAGCGCGTTCTCCCGCAGCAGCGCGGACGCGCCGGGCTGCATCTCGACGGCGATCACCGAGTCGGCCCGCCGCGCGAGCTGGAGCGCGAACCCGCCCGAGTACGCGAAGCAGTCGAGGGACCGCCCGCGGGCGTACTCCGCCGCGCGCAGGTGGTTCTCGCGCTGGTCGAGGAACGCGCCGGTCTTCTGGCCGGCGAGGAGGTCGACCCGCATCCGGACCTCGCCCTCGCGGTACTCGACGGGTCCGGGGTCCGGCCCCTTCAGCACGCCCTTCGTCTGCTGGAGCCCCTCGAGCTCGCGGACGCGCACGTCGTTCCGCTCGACCACGGTCCGCAGCGAGAGGGCGCTCGCGACGAGGTCGGCGAGCAGCGCCTTGCGCCGGTCGGTCGCCGGGACGAGCGTCTGGAGCACCGCGGCGTCGCCGTAGCGGTCGACCACGAGGCCGGGCAGGAGGTCCGCCTCCCCGTGCACGAGCCGCACGAACCGCTCGTCGCCGAAGACGCGCTCGCGCAGCTCGAACGCCGCGGACAGGCGCGCGGCGAAGAACGCCTCGTCGACCGGCTCCTCGTCGCGTGTCACGACGCGGAGCGCGATCTTCGAGCGCGCCGACCAGAACGCCTTCGCGAGGAAGCGCCCGCGGCCGTCCACGATCGCGACGACGTCGCCGGCCTCGAGCGCGGGCGGCGCCTGCTCGACGTCGGCGCGGTAGATCCAGAGGTGGCCGCCCTGGAGCCGCTCCGCGCCGCGGCGGCTGATCTTGACCCTGGGCTCGAGCATGGGACGTCGTACGACGGCGCGGCTCCGGCCGCCAGTTCCTACAGCTCCACCGCCTCGCGAAACACCGGATGACCGTCCTCGTCCTCGCGCAGGCGGCACGCCGCCATCGAGGGGTCGTGCTCGAAGGCGAGCACCCCGTCGTCCTCGAGCGCCTCCGCGAGGAGCACCTTCTTCTCCTCGATCGTCGTCACGGGCAGGAGGTCGTAGGCCGCCACCCACGCCGGCCGCAGGTGCGCGTGGGTCGGGATGACGTCGCCGCACCAGGTGAGGTGCGCGCCGCCGCCGCGGAAGCGCGGGAGCTGCAGCCCGGCGGTGTGGCCCTCGGACGCGACGAGCTCGACCTCGGGCAGCAGCTGCGCGTCGCCGTCGACGAGGTGGAGGAGGTTCGAGTGGCCGAGGAGCTCGAGGTCGTCGGGGCGGAAGAGCCCCTCGTCCTTCTCCGACGGCGCGTGCGCGAGCTGCCAGGCGCGGCGCTGGACGTGATGCCGGGCGCGCGGGAAGGTGAGCTCGAGCCGGCCGCCGGCGCCCGCCCGCGCGACGCCGCCGGCGTGGTCGGCGTGGAGGTGCGTGAGGATCACGTCGGTGACGTCCTCGCGCCGCACGCCGAGCGCCGCGAGCCCGGTCTCGATTCCGCCGCCCGTCCGGTCGAGCGCGAGCCAGTCGGCCCGCTGCGCGTCCCAGCGGCCGCCGATGCCCGTGCCGACGACGACCACCTGGCCGGCGGCGCGGTCGAGCGCGGCGAGGCAGCGCGACGCGAGCGCGACGCGGTTCCGGGCGTCCGGCGGGAAGTCGCGCTCCCAGAGCGTGCGGGGCACGACGCCGAACATCGCCCCGCCGTCCACGGCGAACCGCGCGTCGACCAGCGTCGAGATCTCGTACCGACCCACGCGCACGCTCGCCCCCGTTCCGGTGCGGCGGATGGATTGTAGCGTCTCGCGCGCCCGGGCGGCGCCGGATCAGCGCACCACCTCGAAGTGCGCCATCATCCCCGCGGCGTGATGCTCGAGGATGTGGCAGTGGTACATCCACTCCCCCGGGCGATCGTCCGGCAGCCACGCGATGCGGACGCGGCCGCGGCCCGGGACGTCGACGGTGTCCTCCCACGACAGGAACGCCGGCGGCTTCCCGTTCACCTCGACCACCCGGAAGAAGAACCCGTGCAGGTGGAACGGGTGGGACATCGGTGAGCCGTTGACGATGTCCCAGACCTGGAGCTCGCCCACCCTCACGGGGCGATCGCGGTGGTGCGACTCGTGGTCGATGACGAAGTCCACTCCGTGCCGCACGCGCGGGTGTACGCGGCGAGGGCGTCGGGACGGGGCGCGTGCTCGACCGCCGACGTCGTCCCGTGCGCCCCGTGCTCCGCCCCTGGAGCGGGAGCGTGATCGTGCCCAGGGTGGTCGTGGTGGTTCGGCATGGGCGGGGGCCTCCGGGTCCGGGATCGGCTCGTAACGTCCGCACCCCCGGGAGGCACGGCAGAGACGGCAATGGATGAGCGGACCGTCGAGCATGCGGGCGAGGGACGAGCGGTCGATCCCGTGCTGGTCGTGATCGACGACGACGCGGACGACCTCCCCCTCGTCGCGCGAGCGCTCGAGCGACGGTTCGGCGCCGACTACCGGATCGTCGCGCGGGAGACGGCGCGAGCCGCCGTGGACACGCTGGCGGAGCTCCAGCGCGAAGGCGCGCCGGTCGCGCTTGTGGCGGCGGGGCTCCGAGACGCCGGCGAGGCGGTGGAGGTCCTCCGGCGGGCGCACGCCCTGCACCCGGCCGCCGCCCGCGCGCTGTTCGTCGCGATGGCGGACGCCGCGCGCTCCGGCCCCGGCAGTGAGGTGCTCCTCCGCGCGATGGCGCTCGGCGAGCTCGACTTCTCGATCCTGAAGGGCTGGGTCTCAGCGGAGGAGTGGCTCTACCCCCAGGTCCAGGAGGCGCTCGGCGCGTGGACGCGGGCGCACGGCCCGCGCCACGAGCACTTCCGGATCGTCGGCGAGGAGTGGTCGCCCCGCTCGCACGAGATCCGCGACCAGCTGACGCGCAACGGGGTCCCATTCGGCTTCTACGCGGCCGACTCGG